>JBAPYY010000207.1:0-3421 GCA_049284975.1 Occallatibacter sp. | reverse complement strand
CGACAGACCAAGAATCGGTGTCTTGGCCATTCAGGGCAACTACGCCAGCCACGCGCAAGCTCTCGTCGAGGCTGGCGCGGAGCCCAATGAAGTGCGCAAACCCGAGGAACTGGCCGGCATTGAAGGCCTCGTTTTGCCCGGAGGCGAATCCACCACGATGCTGAAATTCCTCGAGAAACATAGCTTTTTCGAGACTTTACAGGAGTTTTGCCGGGCCAAACTAGTCTTCGGCACCTGCGCTGGCGTAATCCTGCTGGCGCGGGAGGTTCTCAATCCAGCGCAGCGCAGTCTTGGCGTGCTCGATGCAACCGTCGAGCGCAACGCTTATGGCCGCCAGATTGATTCGGTTATCATCACCGCCGAGACCGCGCTTCCCGGAGGGCCGCTGGAGATGGTTTTCATCCGCTCTCCACGCATCAGCCGGACCGGCCCTGGCGTTGAGGTTCTGGCCCGCCGCGATGGCTTCCCGGCGCTGGTAAGGGAGCGCAACATTCTGGCCGCAACTTTTCATCCCGAGCTCTCGCGCGACCGCCGCGTTCACCGGCTCTTCGTCGAGGCTGTCGCGGCAGCCAAAAAATAACACTTCGCCAGATAAAAATTATCTAACCGATTCTGGATGCGTCCAATCCAAAGTGGGAGTAATCTCAATCTCACAGAGGCGCTCCATGCCTGCCACCTTTACGCACAAACCCGCGAAGGAGCAGCGAAAAGAGCCGGGACACGGCGGACAGCCCCCGCCTGTCCGGCGGCCTACCGGCGGCGGAGGCAACGGCGACGACAACTGGGGCAATTCGCACAGCGGCCCGCGTGAACTTCTGCTGCGCATCCGCTTCTTTGTTTTTTCCGCCCTCGCAGCCGACATGCTCTTTTTTGCCGTGATGGTGATGCTCTTTTTCGCGCGCCAAGCCGGCATGCACATGGATCCGCGCACCCATGAGCAGATCGGCGACTGGCGCCCAGTCGCGTTGCCGCCCATTCTCTTTCTCAACACAGCCGCGTTGCTCGTCAGTTGTCTGACCATGGAGCTCGCGCGGCGGAATATTTTTCGTGAAATTGATGCGCTCGAGGAGTGGCTTGGACTGGGTCGTCCAGCGCTCAAGCGCGCCCTTCCCTGGCTGGCGGCAACGCTCACCCTGGGCTCTCTGTTTCTGGCCGGGCAATGGACGGCATGGAGGCAGTTGGCGGCGCAGGGCTTTGCCTTCGACCGGTTTTCCACCCCGGCTAGTTACTTCTTCTATCTCATCACCGGCCTTCACGCCGCACATCTGCTCATCGGAGTCGCGGCACTCATCCTGTGCCTGAGCGCTCTGACATCGCTCAAGCGCGTCGAATATCGCCAGATCGCCGTTGACGTGACAGCTTGGTACTGGCACGTGATGAGCCTGGCATGGATGCTTCTACTGGGCGTGCTGGCGCTCGGCCAATAGTCTGCACTAACAACTGATCACTGAACGCTGATCCCTGACCTCTGATCCTTGGCTTCTTATTCCAGCATCTGTAGATTCAGTGGAGCTTCGAGCAGATAGTCTCTGGTGCGGATCGCCTCCAGCGCGCGTTTGAGGGCCGAAGACTTGCACGGCTCGACGGTGACTACGAAAGGCAGCGCATGTTGCGGATACCCGGGTTTCTGCACGATGGCGCGAATGTTGATGCGCTCTTTGGCCAGCGCTCCGGTGATCTCGGCCACGATTCCCGGCCTATCTGCAACGAGAAAACGAACGTAATGCGGGACCTCAAATTCAGCGCTCACATGCGCCGGAGCTGATGGAATCTCCACACGCCGCGATCCATGTGCCAAAGCCAAAAGGTCGCTGACCACAGCCACTGCGGTGGCGTTTCCGCCTGCGCCGTGCCCAGAAAATACCACATCGCCGCCGTAATGGCCTTTGAAGATCACCATGTTCTCCGTATCGTGCGACCATGCCAGCGGCGAATGCAGGTCCACCAGCATCGGTCCCACCGTAGCCGCAACCTGTCCATTGCCGCGGTCGGCCCGCGCAATTTGCCGGATGGTGCAGCCCAGGTCGCGAGCATAACTGAAGTCCACGGCTGCAATCGCCGTGATGGGCAGCGGCGTAATTTCCTCCAGGTCCACCTCGACGCCGAGTGCCAGCCGCATCAGAATGGCAAGCTTGGCACGTGCATCAAAGCCGCCCACGTCCTCAGTGGGGTCGGCCTCGGCATAGCCCTTGCCCTGCGCCGCCACCAGCACCGTGGCGTACTCCGCACCCTCCTGCATCCTGCTCAATATGAAATTGCACGTGCCGTTCAAGATGCCTTCAATGCGCTCGATGCGATCTCCGGCAAGTCCCTGTTCAAGCCCAGGAATCACGGGAATTCCGCCAGCCACTGCGGCGCCATACTTCAAGTGCCCGCCTCCGGCTGCGGCCTGCCGCTCCAACTCAACGCCATGAGTGGAAATCAGCTTCTTGTTTGCGGTCACCACGCTCTTACCGGCCTTGAGCGCCGCACTCACCCAGCTTCCGGCAGGTTCCAGGCCGCCCGCCAACTCCACCACTACGTCCACATCCGAAGCCAGAACCGCATCGGCGTCCTCGCTCCATTGCACGCTAGCGGGCAACCAGCTGACGCGTCTGCGCGCCAAGCTGCGAACGTATACGTGGGTCAATTCGAGGCCCTCAGGCCTCGATTCGTTCAGAATCCGCGCTACCGCGCTCCCCACCGTCCCGAAGCCAAAAAGCGCAATGCGCAACGGGCGCGTCCTGCGCAATTCTGCGCGGGACTCCTGCGCGGCCTGAGCGGAACTCGGTAGCGGCGATGGGGAAGCTTTCTTCTCAGACACGGACATCTCCTCTTGAGAATGGATAAAAGCTGACGATAAATCGATGATACCTGAGATGCACTTGTTGCCACACGAGTAAGCCACAGCCTGCTCTTCGTGTAACATGAGTTCGAGATGCGGCGCGGTCTTTCCATTTTTCTGATCCTGCTTTTCGGGCTGGCCCCGCTGGCGGTGGCGCTGCCGGGTAGCGAGGATTTGCGCCTGCCGCCCTGCTGCCGCCACCACGGCGCGCATCACTGCGCCATGTACCAGCGGATGGCCGCTATGATGGCTCAGTCCGCAGCCGGAAAGCACATCTTCACCGCTCCCTCGACCTGCCCGTTATATCCCGGATATGGGCCAGCATCAACGGCAGAGGTTTATGCACTGGCGGTCCCGCCGGTCAGCCTGCCGGTGTTGCTCGCGCACGATCACTCGCCAGCCGCCAGCGGTGCCGCTGCCCTCGTGAGCCAGATTCGCACCCGCGCAGGACGCGGACCTCCCGCAAGCATTCTCATCTGAAAATCGAACCACACTTCCCCGCCGGACAATCTTCGCGCTGCTTTATGCGCGCTCGATAAATTGTCTGCGCCCAGCCGCGTACTTCGGAGGTTCATACTGTCATGCGCATTTCTTCCC
>JBAPYY010000206.1:0-8368 GCA_049284975.1 Occallatibacter sp. | reverse complement strand
GCTATTCGAGAGCCCGGAAGGCATGGGGTATGCCTGAAGAATAAATCGCAGCGCGCCTAAGCACCGGCGGTCACACCATCCTTCAACCAAGGTTCGTAGCGTATCAAAAAACCTTGCATCGTTATCGATCACTACTTTCTCGCTGGTGTGCGCATTGATTGCTTTCTGATACCTGACCCCTGACCCCTGTTCCCTGCCTTATCCCACTTCCAACATGCGGTCGAGCGCGACTCTGGCCCAGCGCTTTACGCTCGGCTTTACCTGGATGCGGTTGACGACGCGGCCCTCGACCAGATTTTCCAGAACCCACGCCAAGTGCTGGGGGCTGATGCGGTACATGGTGGTGCAGAGGCAGCCGGTATCGTCGAGTGTGATGACTTTCTTGCCCTCGGCGGCAAAGCGGCGGGCCATGCGGTTGACCAGGTGAATCTCAGTGCCGACGGCAAACATCGCCCCCGCGGGAGCCTGCTCGACGAGTGCGATCAGCCGCTCCGTGGAGCCGAGTGCGTCGGCTTTCTGGCAAACTTCCCAGCGACATTCGGGATGGACAATAACCTGGATGCCGGGATACTTGGCGCGCACATCATCGACGTGACTGGGCAGAAATCGCTGATGGACGGCGCAATGCCCTTTCCACAGAATTACGCGGCTGGCATCGAGGTTCGGTTTCGTTAGCCCGCCCATACTTGGGCCAATCTGAATGGCCCACGGGTCCCAAACGGCCATCTCCTCGAGCGGAATTCCCATTGCATAGCCAGTGTTGCGTCCCAGATGCTGGTCGGGCAAAAAGAAGATCCGCTTTTTGCGTGCGAAAGCCCACTCGAAGGCGGCGCGGGTGCTGGACGAGGTGCAGACCAGGCCGCCGCGTTCACCGCAAAAAGCCTTGATGGCCGCTGTCGAATTTATGTAGGTGAGCGGAATGATTTCATCGGCAAGACCAAGGCGTTCAAGCGCCTCCCAGCAAGCCTCAACCTGAGAAATTTCCGCCATATCGGCCATGGAACAGCCGGCGTTCAGGTCGGGCAAGATGACCTGCTGCCCATCGCGGCCAAGCACGTCGGCACTCTCGGCCATGAAATGCACGCCACAGAAAACAATGTATTTCGCGTCGGTTGCAGCAGCGACTCTGCAAAGCTTGTAGCTGTCCCCGGTCGCGTCAGCAAATCGGATCACTTCGTCGCGCTGGTAGTGGTGGCCGAGCAAGAGGGTTGTCGCGCCGAGTTTGGCGCGTGCTTTTGCAATGCGCTCGTCCATAGTGTGGTCGGGGAGCGCGAGGTAGTTTTCAAGGCTGCAAGCGCTACCAGCCTCCGGCGAGGCCGCCGTCAGATCGTCGAGAACCAGGTTCACCGTCTTCCGCCTTCAGTCCAGCTCGCTCATATTTCGAGCAGCGGACGGGGATGTTGAAAGCAATTCCAGCTTGCAGTAGATGCACTGGCTTTGTTGAAGACCTGTCGGCACTTGCGGCCAACCGCTTCAGAAAAGCCCCCATCTACGGGGTTGTTGCAAGCCTTACTTCTAGTTGGACGCGGCCCGATGCGATTGGATTCGAGAATCCGATCCGGCAAGGACCCCGCCCACTGACAGCTATTTTAACAAGAGCTTTACAGAGAATTCAAATGAGACCCGCCGCGCCGCACCTATCTCCTTCATTAGTCAATCTATGCAACGGGCCAGCTCCGTCTCGCCAAGATAACGGGCCAGCGGCCTCAGGTTTGTTCGCGCCGTGCGCGGGAAGGTATCATAAGCCTTCATGGGAATCGCGCCGCCAATTGAAGTTGCCAACCTGGGAATGTGGGATTCGCTAATCCTGATGGTGATGGCGCTGGTGGTCTTCGGGCCGCGGCGGTTGCCGGAGATTGGCCGCCAGATCGGCAAATTGATGTACGAGGTTCGCAAGGCCTCGAACGACTTCAAGTTTCAGATGGAAGAAGAGTTGCGCAGCGCCGAGGATGCCGACCGGCGCAAGAAAGATGAGGAGCGGCAGCGTGCCCTGGCGACTGCGGCGCAAGTTTCGGGAACAATCGAGGCTGCCTCACAGGCCCCGGAAGCAACAGTTACGGCATCCATCGCAAATGAAAGCCCTTACCCGAATGAGGCCGTCTATCCTCCCTTAATCGGAGCCGCTGCTGAAGCCAGGGCGGACGAGACCTATCCGCGGATTCTGCCTCCTTCGACAGGCGAGCCGGTCAAAGCATCGCGTCCGGGGATACCGGCGGCGCAAGTTGTGGCCGATTCTGCCGCCGTGGAAGAAGCCAGCCCAGCGGTAAGCGTGGAAAAGCCCAAGCGCAAGCCGCGCACCCGAGCAAAGAAGGCTCCGAAAGAGCCGGAGATTTCCAATGGTTGATCCCGCGGACGCAATCGGCAAAGCGCGGGCAGCAGTGGCCCAGCGCGCGGAACTGCCCGGCATGAGCCTGATGGAACATCTGGACGAGTTGCGCAAGCGCATCGTCCGCTCCGCAATTTTTCTCGCGCTGGGCTTTATTGCGGCCTGGGCCTTTCACGACCGATTCGTCGGTTTCATTCAGGCGCCGCTGGTTCGCATTGGCAAGACGCTGGTTTTCACTCACCCGATGGACCCGCTCAACCTGGACTTGCAGGTTTCGCTGATCGGAGGCGCAATTCTGGCATCGCCTTTCATCCTCTTCCAGGTGTGGCTCTTCATTGCGCCGGGGCTTTACAAAAAAGAGCAGCGGTTTGTGATTCCTTTCATGGCCGCCACCGTTGGGCTGTTTCTGTCTGGCGCGGCCTTCGGCTACTACTGGGTGCTGCCCGGCGCGCTGCAAATCCTCATCGTGAATTTCGGCCACAACTTCACGCCCATGGTCACCATCGAGGAGTACACAGGCTTCTTCATGTCGATCATCCTGGGCCTTGGCATCAGTTTTGAGTTGCCGATTCTGATTTTCTTTCTGGCTTTGTTCGGCATCGTCAGCCCGCGTTTTCTTTGGAAAAATATCCGCTACGCCATTCTGGCGGTCTTCATCGTTGCGGCCGTCATCTGCCCCAGCCCAGACCCGTGGACCATGTGCATCTACGCCGTTCCCATGCTGGTGCTTTATCTGATCGGCATCGGCGTAGCGTGGTGGGTTCATCCATCGCGACGCAAAAAGAAGGAGCAAGCGCAATGAGTTTCTTTTCCTTTCGGAAGCGGGTTCCGGCACCAGTGTTGGGTGCCCCATCCATGCCACGTTTTTGTTCTTGCGGCATGGGTGGGAGAATACGAGCCTTTGCCTCGATTCCGTGCATGAAGGGAACCGCGACTGCGTTGCTGGTTCTTTTTGCCGCACCGATGGCCGCTCCCGCGCAGCAGCACTTCAATGGCGCTGCTGCGCTCGAATATGCGCGTCAGTTTGTTTCTATCGGGCCGCGTTGGCCCACCAGCGCAGGACACGCGAAAGCCGAGGAATTCCTCCGCAACCATTTTCGCCACGATCAGTTGGAAGAGGATGCGTTCACCGCATCGACGCCCATTGGCCCGATAGCGATGCGCAATTTTATCGTGCGCTTTCCCGGCAAAAAAGACGGCGTCATTGTGCTGGCCACACACTACGAGACGAACTATTGGCTCAAGAACATCAACTATGTGGGCGCTAACGACAGCGGCTCGACAACCGGCTTGTTGATGGCCATCGCCGACCGGCTGCGCCCAGGGACCGCCGGTGGCAAGAAGCTGGACGGCTATTCGGTCTGGCTGGTCTTCGACGACGGCGAAGAGGCCATTAAGAGCTGGACTGACTCCGATTCGCTCTACGGCACACGCCACCTGGCTGCCAAATGGGCGCGCGACGGAACGCTCGGCACGATCAAAGCCTTCATCCTGGCAGACATGATCGGCGACAAGGACCTCGACATTCTGCGCGAGTCGCAATCCACCGACTGGCTGGTCGCACTCGTCCGGCAGGCGGTGAAGAAATTTGGCTACGAGAAGTATTTCTTCAAGACGGACGGAGCGATTGAGGACGATCATCTGCCCTTTCTCCGGCGCGGCGTGCCGTCCATCGACATCATCGATTTGGATTACGGGCCCAACAACAGCTATCACCACACCGACAAAGACACTATGGACAAGATCAGCGCCCGTAGCCTGACGATTGACGGCGATGTGTTTATGGAGACGATTCGGCTGATCGACCAGCGATAAGCCGTTCGCATAGCATTCAACGGAGGATCTTTCCCAATGACAGCTAATCAGACGGACGTTACTACCCTGTTCCTTGAATTCTCCCATCACAAACTCATGGAACAATACTGGCTCCGGCTGCGGAAGGCCGTTGAGCCGCTCACGGATGAGCAAGTCTGGTGGCGGCCAAACGAGGCCTGCAACAGCATCGGCAATCTGCTTCTGCATCTGAACGGAAATGTGCGCCAGTGGCTGGTGACATCGTTCAACCGACAGGAGGATGATCGAAACCGGCCTGTGGAATTTGCCGAGCGGGAGCTGATTCCGGTTTCTGTGCTCCTTGATCGTCTGGGCGCAACCCTGCAACAGGCGTCCGAAGTTCTCACTCGGCTTACACACGATGATTTGGTCGCACAGTACGAAATTCAAGGTTATAAAGTCAGCGGCCTCGCCGCCGTCTATCAGGTCGTGGAGCATTTCGGACTGCACTACGGACAAATTCTTTATATCGTCAAGACGCTCAGCGGCGCGGATTTGGGCTTTTACAGCAAACTGAACAAGACCGGCCGGCACTCCTGAAGGTTGGTCATCGATGATTGCCGGCGTTTCCTGGGTTTGGTGGCTGGGGTTTCATGCGGTGGTGGCGGCGCTGCTTCTAGCGGATTCGCTGCTCGCTGGCCGTCAGCGCGAACCGCGGCGCACACCAACCTTCGCATGGCTCTGGACGGCGCTTCTGTTTGCTGCCGCAACGGGCTTTGCCGCGTGGGTTGCAGTTGCCAAGGGCCGGCAGCCGGCTCTCGAATTTGTGGCGGGCTACGCCATCGAAGCTTCGCTCAGCGTGGACAATCTCTTCGTCTTTCTCGTCATCTTTCAGGGCTTCCGCATTACGCCGCAACGTCAGCACACGGCACTGTTGTGGGGCATGGCAGGAGCGGTGGTGTTGCGCGCGCTTTTTATCGCAGCTGGCATCACGCTGTTGCGGCGGTTTAGCTGGATCGCATGGGTCTTCGGCCTGATTCTGCTCTATGCGGCGTGGCGGCTCGTGCGGAGTGGTTCGGCTCGTGCTGGAATTTCCGGAGCACCAGCGACTATTCGGAACTTGATTAGCAGACTTCAACCGGCCAAGCGCCTGCGGCCCGAGATTAGCTCTCTGCTGCCGGTGATTCTCGCTGTCGAAGTCACCGATGTCTTGTTTGCGTTCGATTCAATTCCCGCCGTGCTGGCCGTCAGCCACAACCCCTTCGTGGTTTACACATCGAATATCGCGGCCATCCTGGGTCTGCGCTCGCTTTACTTTGCGCTGGCATCGCTGCTGGATCGCTTCCGGTACTTGCACTATGGTCTGGGCGCAATACTGGCGTTTGTCGCGTTGAAGATGCTGGCCGCTCGTTGGATCGATGTGCCGATCACATTGTCGCTGGCGGTGATGGGCGCGATTCTAACTGTGTGCGCGCTAGCGTCGCTAAATAAAAAGAACTGACCCCTGATCTCTGACCCCCGCTTCACCACGCTTCGAAAACTACATTTCCATCGCTCGCAACCACCGAGTGCTTGCGAAAGTTTTGGTCATCATGTTTTGGAAAATCATTGCGGAAGTGGGCGCCGCGACTCTCGGTGCGGGCCAGCGCCGACGCCAAAATGACGCGAGCCACGCGGCTCATGGCATGAGCCTCGGCAAGCCGCCGGCTTTGCTTACCTTGCCCCAACCGCTCCAGATCCGTAGCGCAGGCCTCTTGCGCGGCAAAACCCTGGCTCAATGTTTGCTCGTCGCGCAGTAGCCCGGCGTAGGCCCACATGGAGGCTTGCAGTCTGGCGATAATCTCCTCCAGGCGAGCTTCCTCTTCTCTGGTCAGCGGCGCAGATTGCGGCAGAAACGCCCCGGCATTTTGTCCCTGCGGCGCGCGGTCGTCGAGCATCGACTGGGCAGCGCGCGCGCCGAAGACGAGTCCTTCGAGCAGTGAGTTAGAAGCCAGGCGGTTTGCGCCGTGAACGCCGGTGCAGGCAGCTTCACCCGCAGCGTAGAGGCCGGGCAAATTAGTTCGGCCAGCCAGGTCAGTGCGGATGCCGCCCATCAGGTAATGCGCAGCCGGGCGGACAGGGATCAGATCGCGGCTTAGGTCGAGGCCATACTTCGCCAGAAACGCGCTGATGCCGGGAAAGCGATGATGCAGATCAATGCCTGTCACGGAACGCATGTCCAGATGCACCACGCGGGACTCACCAGGCGCGGAACCCATGCCCTCGCGTGTAATAGCGCGCGCCACCACATCGCGGGGAGCGAGTTCCATCAGCGGGTGATAACGCTCCATGAAGCGCTCACCGCGATCGTTCAGAAGGATTGCGCCCTCGCCGCGCAGAGCCTCTGAGAGCAAAAAACGCGGCGCACCGACAAGTGAGAACGCAGTAGGGTGAAACTGATAGAACTCCATGTCAGCCAGCGCAGCGCCGGCCTGTGCGGCCAGCGCGATTCCGTCGCCGGTAGCCACTGCGGGATTCGTGGTGTCGGAGTAGACCTGGCCTGCGCCGCCCGCGGCAATGAGCACAGCGCGTGCGCTGACGCGCTCCAGGATGCGCTGTGGGCGGCGTTCGCAGTTGAGCAGATCGGCCCCAATCACGCGGCCGTCGGAGACAACCAGGCCGGTGACCGTGGTCCACTCGGCAAAGCGGATGCGCTCGTGTGCCGACGCAAAAGCTGCCAGTGAGCGGCTGATTTCAGCTCCGGTGGCGTCACCATTGGCGTGCAATATTCGGGCCAGGGAGTGCGCGCCCTCGCGCGTGCGCAACAGGTCGCCTTTATCGCCGCCTTCCCGGTCAAAGTTCGCGCCCCACTCAATCAGCTCGGCCACACGCACCGGCCCCTCGGCTACCAGAACCTGCGCCGCGGGACGATAGACCAGTCCGTCGCCCGCATTCACCGTGTCTTCCAGGTGAAGCGAGATGTCCTGGTCGCCTTCCATGGCGACCGCGATGCCGCCCTGCGCATAGTGCGTGTTGGACTCGGCCACCGACTCCTTGGTGACCACCAGAACATCGCCGTGTCGCGCCAATTCCACTGCCGCGCGCAATCCAGCTACGCCCGCACCCATCACCAGAAAATCCACTTGAGATGAAACTTCCATTAAGCTTGAGGCTATCACCGTGCGCCGGGGAGTCGGAGTTTCCCGGCTTTCCGCAACTCTTTCCCCAATCCTGTGTATAACCACTCAGGAGCGGGATAGACCGGCAGTACACCGAACGCGAAATTTCTATTGCCCAGGATTGAGCCTTGCTGCTAAAGTCGAATCGTTTCACTAAGGATTGACTGCAACCCCGGCGTCGTGAAGGAGTTTGAGGAGCGGATTCAACGAATTTACGGCAGATGCTGTTGCCGGAGTTTCCCGGAAGGCAACAGAGCGAAGCGCAACACACGCAACCGCAGACACCTCAGGAGGGGTCATATATGCGAGGACTCAAAACATTACTCGGAGCGGCAGTATTGCTTTCGGCCCTGGTCGTTGTGCCGGCCGCAAAGGCTCAAATTGCCGTGGAATTTGGCGTTCCACCCGTCTGTCAGTGGGGCTATTACGAGGCTCCGCCCTACGCCTGCGCGCCCTATGGATTTTACGGGCCAGGGTACTTTCACGGCGGCATCTTCCTCGGCGTAGGCCCCTGGGCCGGCTGGGGTTATGCTCACGGCTGGGGCGCATATCGCTTCCATGGTGACGGTGGAGGCCGCTACCACGGCCGCGGCGGCTGGGAGGCCGAGCACGGTCATTATGCTCACGGCTACGATGATCGTGGCCACGGCGGACCGCATGGCGGACCGCACGGTGAAGCGCACGGTGGACCCCACGGCGGACCTCATGGTGGTGGAGAGCATGGCGGACCGCACGGTGGCGGCGAACATCACGGCGGCGGAGCACCCCACGGTGGTGGAGCGCCTCATGGTGGTGGCGGACACCCGAGCGGCGGACATGAGCATAAGTAACCAGTAGCCGCGAAATCACGCGGCGGATAACACAGGATGCGGCGGGGCTTGATAGCTCCGCCGCTTTCTATCTGCGCGAGGAGTTTCTGTGTCAATTACAGGTCACTTAGCGGTGACGCAGTGTAAGCTGTCTAGAGCATTTTAGGAATTACTGTAGACCGTTGATGCAGTGATTGAACCATGCCTTTGCGTTGTCTGGAGTGATCAGCCGGAGGGCTTCGGCGATAGCTTTTTCCAGAGCTTCTTTGGTTCTTGCCTTGGCCGAGCGAAGGATTTGCTTG
>JBAPYY010000205.1:0-3921 GCA_049284975.1 Occallatibacter sp. | reverse complement strand
AATTCCTTTTCGTGGTCCTTCTCAGGAAACAATGCAGCCGCCATCGCCGTCGCCACTTCCGCGGTCGATACTTCATCGGCGATGTCCCAATAAGGGCACCGCGTGTCGAGTGGGTTGAGAATCAGATCGCCGCGCTCGGGCGAGTAGAACTCCGGCGTGAACTCCAGCGCCGGGTCGTAGACGATGGCCGTCTCTCCCCGCTGGGCAATCTGGCGGAGGATTTGCCGGATGGCCGAAGACTTGCCGCTGCCCGAGTCGCCCATTAAAAGGATGTGGTTGGCTTCGAGATTGCGCCGTATGCGAAAAGTTGGGGTGGCCCAACCGGGCAACTCTTTGCTGATCCAGTCGAGCAGGAAGTTCTGCCAGCGCAATTGCCAGCGAATGCCGTCGGGCTTCAGCTTCCAATTCCATCGCCAGGAGGACAGCAGTTCCGGCCCTCGGGTGCGGCGTCCGTGCCGCTGTTCGTGTCGCGATCCGCTACCACCCAGCCACTCTTTCAATTGAAGCCCGCCCGCAATCAGAAACAGCATCAATGCGAAGCCAATGAGAATCGGCTCCAGCATCAATGTCCAATAGCCACGGCCGTCATAAATGTCCGCCTCCAAGTACTGCTCAAGCTGAGCTGAATCGACCTTGACTGGCGAACTCGTCTGTATCCCGGTCCAGCCGTCTCCGATGGCGGCTGCGGAAAGCCGGACAGGTAGATCGGTGCTGTTTTCCGAGACTACTTCGGGATTCGTTGCCAGGGCGCTTTTCCGCCCGGAAGCAGTCTTCAACACCCATTGAACTTCGGTCGTTGTACCGGACTGCTTTGCCCGCTCCGTGCTCTCAAGGTAGGTAAGCAGATAATAGCGTTGGAGCGGCGGCATCTCCCATGCCAACCACGCAGCCAATGGGAATAGCGGAAAGCCAAAGATCACCGCCAAGACGGCCACGATCCACCACCGGAAACGACCTGGGAAACGCAGCGGCCTCATGGCGTACCCTTTGGCGGTTTGGATTCGCTTTCGGCCCTCAGTTTGGTCAGAAATTCGTCGGCCTTTTGCTGTTTAACGGAGTCGGCGTATGCCTGCATCTTGCGGAGGGATTCGTCCGTCAACGGCCCTTTGGAAGCTGCCGCGAACAGATTAAGGATGAGGGCGCGAATCGCCATCAGTTCGGCCAGCAGAATCGGGTCGGTATTCACTCTCTGAGCGGCGCTCAATCTGGCGAGGATTGCCTCGCGTATCCAGGCGGAAATGTTCGTGCCTTCGTCGGCGGCAGCAGCCTCGACTTCGGCAAACTCGGCCTCGGTCAGCCGGGTGCCGGTTTGTTTGACGCGGTACTTTTCAGAATCCCGTGCCGGGGAAATGGCTGGCGGAATCGGCGAAGTCGGCTTCGGGTCAGCGGTAGCCACAGAGAATTTGACCCCGGCGAGGACTTGGGCTTGCATTTCCTTTGATGCCGAGTCATTGAGAGCGGTTTTCGTAAAGCATTCTGAATCATCATGTTCACGCGCGCTAACTTTTTCGTTTGCGAATGTAAACGCCGATGTTTTCGCGTGAAAACTCAAGGCTGCAAATGATTGAAACTGCACACGTTAACAAACGCAAACACGCGTCTACGAATCAGTACCCCGTTGGGGATGACGTGTCACTCTTGCATCCGCTGCGCAGCAGCGCGGGGGTTTTACCGTCGGACACAACGGCATCCACAACTGGGGCACCGGGCGCAAAGGCAGTATCCGGTTCGTGGACGGCAAATTGTGCAACAGGCCATTGCACAATTGCCGAACCATAGGCGCTCCTGCCAGATGGCAGGAGCATCGGTTAGGGCGGGTAGACGGGCTCCTGGCAATTCTGCTGGGTGCGCCGAACCGCGTCATTGAGTTGCTGGGGGGCCATGAACGAGCTTGCCACAATCCACTGGCACCCCCATGTGTTCCCGGCGAGAGCGGTTCGGCGCTGCCCGTCGGGAGGGCCAGAATGACGCCCCGGCGTTTTTCCGGGGCATCGCATGAGGGCGGGCAGACGGGCAGCGGGCATGAAAATGCGGAGCCGGTCTTGCTGGCTCCGCTAGGGTCTCTTGCTGGAAGGATGTTAGGCGGCTGCGGACTTCTTCGGTGTCTTTGCCTGCTGCTTGACTGGCGGCTTCGGCACAGCCTTATTCGCGGTTTTCGCCTTGTCCTTCGCTGCGAACTCCTGCTTGACCTTCGCGGCGATGGCGTCGGTGTCCACCTTGTACAGGGCGGCGGCATCCTTCAATACCTGCGTCGTTTGCTGGCGGGCGGCGGTAAGCAGGATGGTCAGTTCGACCAACACGCTGCCCAACACACTCTCCTCGGCGCGGCGCAAGTAGGCGGCAAACAGCTTGACGATGGAATCGCTGTCCTTTTCCCGCTTTATGCCGTGCTGCCGGGCAACGATCTCCAAGCGCCTTTCCTCTACCAACCCGGCCAGCCGTTCCACGACAAACAGCAGATCGCGCTTCATCAACCGTACTGGTACGGCGTCGGCGATGGCCGCGAGTACGCGGATGCCGGTTGCATTGGCGATAGCCTCCTCGCGGCGCTGCTTCTCCTGCGCTGCCTTTTCCGCTGCGTCGGACTGAACCCGCTGCCGCTGCTGCTTTTTGGGGTGATGCACCGGGCAATCGGGATTGGCGCAGACCTTACGGAGTTCGCCTTTTTCGCTGCCATCGGCAACGATGGCCTCGGTCACGAATTTGCATGTCTTGTATTCCGGCGCGTCCTGCTGGTACTTGTTCTTCGGCTTTTCCTGCCGGATTTCGACATACTGGTTGCGGGGCACTACCGCGCTGCCTTCGGCCGGTTTGCCGTAGGCAGTTGTGATCTGTACCAGCTTCGGTTTCGCCGCTACCGTCCGCTTCACATGTGCGTCCACCTTGGCCGCATAGCAGGTGGGATCGGAGCAGGAATCGTGCTGTGCTGCGATGCCCTCGAAGAGCAGCGTGTTGTGCCCGGTGCGTTTCGAGCAGTCATGGCAGGAACCCGCCTCGGGCACAAGCGTTGCATCATCTTTCGAGTAGGGCGCGGTGGCAAGCTCCAAGAGAATGTTGTGCTCGATCCATTCCCGCAGATGGCGAACGGGCAGCAGAATGCGCTTGGCCTTGCTGCCGCCCGTATAGCTCTCCTGCCAGCAAGCGGTCAACGCTTCCTCCTGTTGTTGTGACTGCAACTTCGCCAGCAAAAGAGCATGGCCCAAGCCAATCTCGTCCTTGGTAAAGGCTTCGACGGCTGCGGGGGCAAGCTCGGTCAAGCGAAGGCGGGAGGTCACGTACCCGGCGCTCTTTCCGCATTTGGCCGCGATGAGTTCGACGGAATACTTCGGCTCCTCAAGACGCAAAAGCGCGGCGAAGCCCTGCGCCTCATGGAGCGGATGCACGTCCTGACGCTGGAGGTTTTCGACAAGCTGCGCCTCCAACACCTGAGCGTCGGTCATCTCGCGGATGCAAACGGGCACGGTCTCTTTTTCGGCCATCGCCGCGCCGCGATACCGGCGCTCTCCGAAAACAATCTCGAATCGGCGCTCTGCGCGGGGACGAACCAACAAAGGCTGCAAGACGCCGTTTTCGCGGATGCTGGCGGCAAGTTCCTGCATTGCAGCTTCGTCGAATGTCTTGCGCGGATTGGTGGGGGATACGACCAGCCAATCGAGCGGCAGGTCGCGGTACTCGGACTGAGTTTGAACTGTAGTAGTCATGGGGAATCTCCTGTTCCGGTTGAATCTTGCGTGAGGGCGCAAGCGGGCACACTCCGAGCGCACCCGCTCAGGATGTGTGCGCTAACTGGCCGCTGCGAATTGCTCCGGCTCCGTCGCCGGTTCCGCGATTTCATCAATGCGGATTGCAGCGAGAATCACAGCGGAAGTCCGTTGGATTACCTCAAGGCTTTCGGCCAGCAGGGTTGCGTTGCCGTTGTAC
>JBAPYY010000204.1:0-2313 GCA_049284975.1 Occallatibacter sp. | reverse complement strand
GCGCGGTAGTCCTCCATCACGCGATGATAAGTGACGGATATATCCCCGACATGCTGTTCAACGTTGTCTTTGGGGTACCCGTGGGAACCGCGAGACGCTTCAATCGGATGGTTGGTTTCCATGACCTTGACTTCGGGGAAGTCAAGGCGGTGAGATTGCGCAGTCTGCCACTCGGAAGCGCTTCGCTCCTGCGTGCTGACATCTACGCATGTTGTGCGGTCCGCACGCATTGCATCCGTTTTGCCCGACGATCTCTGCTCAAGAACAGCGCGCTCGGGCTCCGAACCACAACGATTGCGAAAGGCTAGAATGCGGAGTTCGCGTTGACGCCGAAACCTCACAACTTCGGCAACAACGAGAAAGATAAAGACAACTACGACGGTGATGTTCGTAAGGGGGAAGGACATTGGGTTCTCCTGTGCGGGATTCGTGCGACAGCAAAGCTTTAATAGGGGAGGCTTCGCAGGCGGAGAAGAGAGCTACACACAATGGATCATGGACGTCCACGAGCTTGAATGGTGGCTGCAATCGCTCATCGTGGAATTGCGAGGGATGCAACACTTCCACCTTACGGGTGTCTTTGCGACAGCGGGCGCCTCTGTATTCACAACTTGCTTAAACTTGATTCATGATGGGCGCCTGACCCAGCTACCGCATTGCCCCAAATCATCACTTACCACCTCCTGCATCCACACGGCTGTTCAATTTTGCTCACGAACCCAAAGATTGTCCTTTACTGAGCGGTTGCCGTAAGTTGAGCATTCTGGTACAGCTTTGTCTCTTCGCAGTTGCTATTTTCGATTAGTTAGGCAGTGTAGGGTTTCCGCGTCTGGTCGACAGAGCAATGGTTTTGAATACGATGCACCACCGTTGAGTGAGGGTACAAATGCAGAGATATACGAGTTTATCCACGTGCTTCATGGCAGCTCTACTGGTCGTCTTTGTAGCTGGTTGCGGTCAAGAGACGGTAAGCCTTCCAGAAGTTGTATCTGTAACTCCCACGCAGGGCGCTACCGGTATTGCTGTTAATACGGCCGTTACCGCGACCTTCAGCATGGATATGAGCCCAGCTTCCATCTCCACGTCGACTTTTACGGTGACTGGCCCGGGCGGGACTGCCGTCGCTGGCGCTGTCACCTACTCTGGCCTGGTCGCCACATTTACGCCGACGGACGCTCTCCTCAACGGAAATACCTATACGGCTACGATTACAACCGGAGCCACGGCCCCGGGTGGTGCTGAGCTGATTGGACCCTACGTGTGGTCCTTCCTGGTCGGCGCGCCCAGGAACTTGACTCCGCCTGAGCTGGTTTCGACGGTTCCCGGAGACACAGCCACAGGCGTGGAAGCCAAGAACGTGCCTCTGAATCAGGCGATCAGTGCAAGTTTCAGCGAAGCCATGAATCCGCTGAATCTCACCACGGCGACTTTCCTGGTCTATACGGGCACGGCGGCAAGCGGAACTCCTGTAAGTGGGCAGGTAACTTACGATCAGGTTAACTACATTGCTACTTTCACGCCCACCAGCCAGCTTACGGCCAGCACCTTCTATACGGCGACGATAACCTCCGGAGCGACGGACATGAATGGCAATCCGCTCGGGATGACCGTTCCGTCTCCCTACACCAATCCCTGGACCTTTGAGACTGGAACGGCAGTAGTTCCACCGCTGGTGACTCTCGGGCCGACCATCACGCTGTTTGGTGGCTTTGGCGGCGCTGCCGGGATGACGAACCAGGGAATCGAGACGGTGGTCAACGGAGATATCGGGACCACTGGCGCATCGACACTCATCACAGGATTCCACGATACGAGCCTGCCCATTGTTGGCGCAGTCTGGCCTTGCACGTATACGGAGACAACGCTCAACATTGGGCAAGTAAATGGGACGATCGACAGCGGTCTGCCACCTCCTACCATTGACTGTCCGCTGGAAGGAACTGCCGCTACACTCGCAATCGCAACCGAGGCGCTGTCGGAAGCTCAAACCGCTTACACCACTCTTAAAGGTCTACCTTCAACAGGGACTCTGGCAGCGGAGTTAGGCGGGACAACCATTTACCCTGGCGTCTACACAAATGCCAGCACAGTTGGCATCACGAGCGGAGATCTTACTCTCGACGCTCAGGGCAATCCCAATGCGTACTGGGTCTTCCAGGTCGGTTCATCTCTCACCGTGGGCGAGGCCGGGTTCCCACGCAATGTCATCCTGGCCCACGGCGCTAAGGCCAGCAACATCTACTGGGCAGTCGGGACCTCCACAACGATTAACGGAGCCGGCGGCGGAACGATGGTCGGCACCATTATCTCCGG
>JBAPYY010000203.1:0-2110 GCA_049284975.1 Occallatibacter sp. | reverse complement strand
CTGCCAAGGGCACGGCTGGGTAGCGAAGTTCGGTTGTGATAACCGCTGAATGCATATAAGCGGGAAGCACGCCCCAAGATGAGATCTCCCTGAAGGGCCCAGAAAGACCATCTGGTTGATAGGCTGGGTGTGAAAGCGTGGCAACACGTGAAGCTTACCAGTACTAATCGCCCGTTCGGCTTGTCCATAGAATTAACTCCGCGCAGCAATACGCGGATGCTCTTCTAAACAAGCCTTGTAATACCAATCAATTTCGTTCGAAAAGTTTTGTAAGTCGAGAGCTTTATAGCTTTGAAGTGCAAAGTTTTTGGCGCCAGTTTGCAGTCGCGTTCCTGCTCAGAGCCCGGGAGAAACAATCCGGAAGGAGTAGACGCCGCGACAGGCTGCGGGCAACCACCCGCCAAGCGCCTTCAAGACACAAGGCGTCGAGGTCCTTCCCCTTCGTATTCTCAGGGTCAGGATTTCGGCTCGAAGCGTAAGACGCTTCGAAAGCGCCTCAATTTGCCGGTGACCATACTGCGAGGGATCACCCGTTCCCATCCCGAACACGGAAGTTAAGCCTCGCTGGGCCGATGGTACTGCACGGGCGACTGTGTGGGAGATTAGGTGATCGCCGGCAATAAAATCAACAGAAAAGCCCTGCCGAAGAGGCAGGGCTTTTCTGCGTTTGGACGCTTTTGAGTTAGCTTCCTTGCCCAGGTGTCGAAGTGAGAGTGGTTGGCAGGTTGTGCCGGCTATTTTCGAACCAGGTGGAGGATTGTTGATTCGGCGGATTTCAGCTGCACATCGAACGCGCCCTGGGCGTCATGGGAGTCACCGGACCAAAGGTCGGTGACTCGATATGTACTCGACGGTTCCAGGCCGAGGCGCGGCAGGCTCAACTTTACATTGGAAGCTTCGGTGCGGCTGTAGTTGAAGACTGCGACGAGGGTGCTTCCGTCCGCTTCATTCCGGGTGAAGACGGACGCTGCGCGTGTGCCGGCATCACCTTCCATGGGACGGAAGCTGCGGCCTGCCCGTGCAACATCCAGGATGGCTGCATTGGTGAGAAGTTCCTCTGCTCTCTGCTGCGCGCGATGGTCCAACAGGTCGTCGCTGTCGAGGAGCAGGGTTCCGGCAATCACCGAAGCATTCACGCGGCTGCGCGCCTCGTCGATTGTCTGCACGCTTCCGGCTGGAGCCTGGTCATGATAGGGGTCGGTGTCTCGCGCAATCACGGTGTGGTCGGGGTCATTGAATCGATACAGAGTTCCGTTGGTCCACCAGCCGAACGTGACTGCGTTCAACATGTACTTGCTATCTTCAATGCGGCCGAAGGCATCGCAGGAGACGCGGCGGCTGTGTCCGTAGGCGGGAAACAGGGGCGCAATGGAGAGGCTCAAAAAGAACGGGCGTCCAATCTTTTGCGGAGACAGGTCATCTTCAATTCTCTGCATCCCATACGCGTAGGCTGCGACGCCGGTGGTAATGGCGGGATTGAAGTGACGCCCTTCGAGCGATCCGCAATTGAGAAAGTCGAGCTTGACGGAGTCAAAGCCCCAGGCTACATAGCGCGCCAACTCGTAATCGATGCGCGCAATGGTTCCGGGATGAGTGGGGTCGAGCGGCCGAGCTCCATCGATCTTGGGCAGAGGATTTCCTTTTGAATCACGCAACAGGATGTCGGCGTAGGTGTATTTTCCATTGGTTCCCTCGACGGGCTTGGTAAAGTCGTCGGACCAATAGGAAAACGGGGTGAAGTAGATCCCGGCTTTCTGTCCCTGGGAGTGAACGTGTTTCGCTGAGGCAATGACCTCCTCTTCCTTCATGTTTGACCAGCCAGCATCGAAGTTCACGTAGGTGGTTTCATCATTCCTGAAGCCACGCGGCTCGAGCTGGGTATGAATAAAGTCCGCCACGGCCGTGTATTTGGCGGCATCAATCTTCATCAGATAGGCCGACCAGCTATTCCATCCAAAGGGAACGCCCTGGCCCCAGGCGAGGGGTGGATGAATCTTTGCATTCAGCTGCGCGTAGCTTTCCATGCCATTGCGCCAATCGCTGAAGTAACCAACCATCACCAGCGGGGAGCGGAGAGTTTTAGCGGTGACCACGCCATGCGGTTCAACAT
>JBAPYY010000202.1:0-1867 GCA_049284975.1 Occallatibacter sp. | reverse complement strand
CAATAAAGTAAGTCTCCGTCAAGTGAATGTCGGTGCCGGAAGCTCCGAGAAATACTCCGGTCATGCCGCCGATGGTAAACAATCCCATGAAGCCGAAGGCATAGAGCATGGGAGTTTCAAAGGTAATTGAACCCTTGTAAAGCGTGAATGTCCAGTTGAATATCTTGATAGCCGAGGGCACGGCGACCAGCATGGTCAGCAGCGAAAAGACCAGCACGGCGTAGTTAGAAATGCCCATGATGAACATGTGATGAGCCCAGACGAAGAAGCCGAAGACGGCAATCGCCACCGACGAAAACGCTACTGCCGTATAGCCGAAGATGCGCTTGCGACTGAAAGTTGATATAACTTCGTTGATAACTCCCATGCCGGGCAGAATCATGATATAAACGGCGGGGTGCGAGTAAAACCAGAACAAATGCTGGAACAGCAGCGGATCGCCACCTTTGGTGGGATCGAATACGCCGATGCCGATGGTCCGTTCCAACATTACGAGTACGATGGCGATAGCCAGCACTGGGGTGCCCAGCACCATGAGGATGCTGGCTGCATAATGCGCCCATACAAATAGAGGCAGCCGGAACCACGTCATGCCCGGCGCGCGCATCTTATGGATGGTTACGATGAAGTTCAATCCAGTAAAGATGGAACTGAAGCCAGCTACAAAGATGGCAAAGCCGGTGGTAATTACATTGGTGTTCACATAGTGGGTGGAGAGCGGAGTTGTAAATGTCCAACCCGTATCCACGCCACCGGTAATCATGGCGTAGAGCGCCAGCAGGCCGCCCGTTACGTAAAGATACCAACTGAATAGGTTGATTTTGGGCATCGCCAAATCCTTGGCCCCGAGCATCATGGGTATAAGGAAGTTGCCCAGCGTGGCCGGCACCGACGGCACCAGGAAGAGGAAGATCATGATGATGCCGTGCATGGTGAACACCTTGTTATAGGTGTCGGTAGCCATCAGATCCGCCTGCGGCGTCAGCAACTCCAGGCGAATAAGGCCTGCAAGTGCCCCGCCGATGAAAAAGAAAAACGTAATCGAGATTAAGTACAGGATCGCAATCCGCTTGTGGTCACCGGTCAGCAGCCAGCTCAACAGACCATTTTCTTTGGACATGAAGTTTGGCTGCGGAATTCGGGCCGTAGCCTGATCGGGAAGATCGACGATGGTGCTGTTATTGTTATTCATTGCTTCACCGTCCCATTTCCAGCGGGCGCTTGCGCGGCCTGCGCCTTACCTTCGCTTCCCGGCACCAGGTCGGTAGTATTGGTTGTTTGCTCCACTCGGTAGTCGGAGTCGAGATGCCTGATGTATTCAACCAGCGCAATAATCCCTTCCTCACTTACCTGTCCCTGATAAGTCGGCATAATAGGTGCATAACCCTGAGTTATATGCTGCGAGGGATTCAATATCGACTCGCGGAGATACGCGTCATCGGCAATCACCGTGCCGCCGCTGGAAAGCGCGAGCTTTGAACCATAAACATTGGCCAGCGAAGGTCCACGCGCATCCGGCCGAGCATTGTGACATGCGGCGCAACTCAGGCTGGCAAAGAGCCGCTCACCGTTCTGCGCCATCGAGTTACCGCTGGTGGAACTCGCCAGCCATTTCCTGTAATCCTCCGGCGTCAACACCACCACATCTCCGATCATGCGCGAATGGTTCGTGCCGCAATACTGCGTGCAGAATAAGTGATAAGTGCCCGGCGTAGTGGCTTCAAACCAGACCGTCGTGTAGCGGCCGGGAATCGCCTCGCGCTTCACGCGAAAAGCGGGAATCGAGAAGCTGTGAAAAACATCCTCTGAAATCAGCGTCAGCTGCACGGCGCGGCCCGTGGGCACATGCAACGAGTTAATCTCATGC
>JBAPYY010000201.1:0-1722 GCA_049284975.1 Occallatibacter sp. | reverse complement strand
CTCATTACTGGATGCGATCCCACTCACCTCGATGCCCTGCTTAGCAAACTCAAAGAAGTGGGCGTCAAAACGAAATGCACCGCGGAGTCTGTCCGCGTGATGGGAGACAATCCGTTCACCGCCGCCGACATGAGCACTGAAGAGTTCCCCGGCTTTCCTACCGACATGCAAGCGCAGTTCATGGCACTGGCCACGCAAGCCGAAGGCGCGTCTGTGATCACAGAAAACATTTTCGAAAACCGGTTCATGCATGCGCAGGAACTGGTTCGCATGGGTGCAAACATTAAAATCGAAGGACGCCGCGCGGTGGTCCGCGGAAAGACTCCACTGAGCGCCGCGGCCGTCCTTGCTTCCGATTTGCGGGCCTCCGCCTCGCTCGTCCTCGCCGCGCTGGTAGCTGATGGCGAGACCATTATCGACCGCGTTTACCACATCGATCGCGGATATGAAAACATCGAAGAAAAGCTGCGTGCTGTCGGCGCGCAAATCAAGCGCATCGGAGAGATGTTCCCTAAGAGAGCAGCCGCGGTGAGGTGAGCGATATGGCCGGCCCAGCCTGTGGGATACCGCCAATGAGTGGAATCACGATTTTTCGCCAGCAAACTCAAGCAAAGACAACAGCGACCGACGACCGAATCCGGTGTAAGCTTCTATCCGGTCCTAGTATAAGGATGCTCGATGAAGCGACATTGGCTGATCGTGGCTATCACCGGCATGGCTCTGATTGGCGCAGGCATCTTCGTCCGCGCTCAGCGTAACCATCGTCGATGGGCGAAGTCGGCGGCAGTGTACCGCACCCGGGCTGAGCAGGGTGATGCGAAGTCTCAGTTCCAGCTGGGCGCGATGTATTACTATGGCAAGGGACTTCCCAGAGACTATGTTGAGGCGGCGCGCTGGTACCTGAAATCCGCCGACCAGGGAAACGTCAACGCCCAGTACTCTATCGCCTACATGTATTACGAGGGGAAGGGTCTGCCGCGGGACTATTCGGAAGGGGCACGCTGGTGCCGAAGGGCTGCCGAACAAGGTGATGCTCCGGCCCAATATTCTCTCGGCCTCATCTATCGCCGAGGCCAAGGTGTGCCACAGGACTATGCAGAGGCGGTTCGCTGGTACCGCAAATCAGCCGAACAAGGTTTTCCGCAGGCCCAATACGACCTAGGCTATATGTATTATTACGGTTTCGGCGTGCAGCGGGATCGAGTTCAGGCCTACGACTTGTTTCAGCAAGCTGCCGCCCGGGGCAACGAGGATGCTAAGCGGGCGCTTGAGTGTTCCAGAAAGGGGATTTCAATCGACCCCGGCGCTGGCCTTAGCGGACTTCAGTGAGTCGCAAGTCTTATTGCCTGGACGAAAACTTTGAAGACAAGGAATATCAGGTGACCTAGCTACGTGTGAAAACTCCTATTCGCTCGTCAGCCTCTCAATCGCTTCCCTATACTGAGGATAAGCCCGCGCTAACTCGCTGCGCTTCGCCATCTCAAAATCCTCAAACTCAAATCCCGGCGCCACCGTGCAGCCGACCAGCGCAAATCCTTTTCCATCCTGCAGTCTCGAGGCAAACCAGCATCCCGCCTTGACCACCGCCTGCAGAGCTTCCCCTGCCCCTGGATCGCTGCCCAGCAAAATTTCCGAATACCGTCCGTGCTGGTCAATCTCATGCACAACCAGAGTTGATCCCACATAAAAATGCCAGACTTCGTCCGAGCGCAGCCGATGAAA
>JBAPYY010000200.1:0-18120 GCA_049284975.1 Occallatibacter sp. | reverse complement strand
AGGTTAGCCATGGTTCCGGCTAACATGGCGCGAACGCCTAGCTTGGCTAAATCGTTGCGGCGTTCGGGAACCAATGCGCCGATACCGCCGATTTGCATTCCGATGGAGCCGAGGTTGGCGAAGCCGCACAACGCAAATGTGGCAATGGTGAAGCTGCGCGGTGCGAGCATGGCTCTTTGCGCACCCAGCTGGATATAGGCGATGACTTCGTTGAGCGCCATGCGCGTGCCCAACAAATTACCAATTGCGCCGCAGTCGTGCCAGGGAACGCCGATGAGCCACGCAACGGGAGCAAAGACGAAGCCGAGAATCTGTCCGAGCGAGCCGGGAACCCAGTGCATGTAAGCCAGGCCGTGCGTCCAGAGCAGAACGCTGTCGAGCAGGGCTACGAGCGCGAGGAAACTGATGAGCATGATGGCCACGTTCATGGCAAGCTTGCCGCCGTCGATGGTGCCGCGGGCGATGGCTCCGATGAAGTTTTCATCCTTGTGCAACTCGTCCTTTGGAATGACGACCTGGCCTTCAGTGGCTGGAGTTTCGGTTTCCGGTACGAGCATTTTGGCAATCAGAATCGTGCCGGGCGAGGTCATGATGACTGCGGCCAAAAGGTGCCTTGGCTCGACTCCTTGCGCGATGTACATGGCCATGATGCCGCCCGAGACGTGGGCCATGCCGCTTGTCATGATAACCATCAACTCGCTGCGCGTGGCTTTGGAGAGGAACGGGCGGATGGTGAGAGGGGCTTCGGTTTGGCCCATGAAGATGGAGGCGGCCACGTTCATGCTTTCTGCGCCAGAGATGCGCATGGTCTTGAGCATCACCCACGCCATGCCTCGAATGATGATCTGCATAACGCCGATGTGGTAGAGCACGGCAAAGAAAGCGGAGATAAAGATAATGGTGGGCAGAACCTGAAAAGCGAAGATGGAACCAAACGAACCATCGGGCATGCCCAGATTAGTGCCGAAGAGGACTTTGGTGCCTGCGTAGGTGGAGGCGAGCATGGCTTTGACCACGTCTCCTGCCCAGGCCATGAACTGTTGTCCGTAGTTGAAGCGCAACACGAAAAAGGCGAAGACCAATTGGAGGCTCAATCCCCAGGCGACGGTGCGCCAGCGGATATGTTTGCGGTCGGTTGAGCCTAAATAGGCCGCCAGCAGCACGGCAAGAATTCCCAATATTCCAATAAATCGATCCAAAGCGATGCTCCTTAAAAAACAGGGAATAGGGAATAGTAAATCTCATCCAGTTCAGCGCGTCGCCTATTCCCTTGTCCCTGTTCTCTGTTCTCCAACTACCTTATAGCCTTGCGCAGATGCGCTTCCGCCGTTTCGCGTGTGAAGATGCGGCTCACCAGTGGCACGATGAAGGGCGGGATCTCGGAAAAGTGAATGGCCTGATGAAGGATTTCCTCGGGCTCGGCGAGAAGTTCGGGGCTAGTAGCGTAGATAGTCGCCAGCGGCTGGCCTTTTTCTATGCGCGCACCACGGCGTGCATGGAAGTCGATTCCAGCATGGGGATCGACAGGCTCGCCAGCTTTTTCGCGTCCCGCGCCGGTGCGCTGAACGGCCCATCCGAGAGCGGTGGTGTCCATCGTGGAAATGTAACCGCTCTCCCAGGCCGGAACAATCTTGGCTGCACCAGGCTTATGAAAGTCGGGATCGCTGAAGATTTTCGTGTCGCCGCCCTGAGCTTCGACCATGCAGAAGAAAGTTCGCAGCGCCGAGCCATCGGCCAGAGCCGCTTCGGCGCGAGTATAGCCAAGTTCCGCTGTCGCAGCCTGACCGCCGAGATGGATCATCCAGCCGGCGAGAATGAGCGACAGCTCGCGCAGATCTTCACTGTGGGCCGGGCGTTTGCCGCGCAGCAACTCGACCGACTCGGCCAGTTCAATCCAGTTGCCGGCTGAGTGCCCGAGCGGCTGGTCCATGTCGGTGAGCAGGGCCACGGCACGGGTTCCAGCGGCCTCTGCGGTCGAGACCAGCAGGGCGGCGAGATATTCCGAATCCTCAGGCTTGCGCAGAAACGCGCCAGAGCCGGTTTTTACGTCGAGAACCAAGGCGTCCAGGCCGGCGGCCAATTTTTTGCCGAGGATGGAAGCGCAGATGAGTCCGGGGCTTTCAACGGTTCCAGTGTGGTCCCGGAGCGCATATAGGACGCGGTCGGCGGGAACCAGGGTCGGCGTCTGGCTGACAATGGAGGCGCCGCACTTCATCAGAACGGCTTCAAATTCATCGAGGTCAAGCGCAGTGCGAAAGCCGGGAATGGCTTCTAATTTGTCCAGCGTCCCGCCGGTGTGGCCGAGTGCGCGCCCGCTGATCATGGGCACGGCCACGCCACAGGCCGCGGCAAGAGGCGCGATGAGGAAGCTGGTTTTGTCGCCCACGCCACCAGTGGAGTGCTTGTCGACGGCGGTTTTGCCCAGACGCGCGGCCGAAAACTTGTCTCCGGAGTCGCGCGTGGCCAGGGTCAGTGCGCGGGTCTCGTCGAGCGTAAGGCCGCGAATCCATGCGGCCATAAGCCATGCGGCTAGCTGGTCTTTGGGAATTGACTCATCTGCCGCGCCTGAGACGAGGAAGCCAAGCTCGCGGGCGTCCAGTGTGCCGCCGTCGCGTTTTTTACGGATCAGGTCAATGGTGTGTATAGGTGCGCCTTGTGAATTGAGAGCGGGCGCGGAAGCAGAGGTAGAAATCACGAATTAAGCCTCAAAGTGGTAGGTTTTTCAGCTTACCACAAGGGGTGGAGGGGGTGTGACTTGCACCGACGAGACAGGCCGGCGCGCAGGCCTGAGTGGAACCATAGCTGATCCCGGGGGCTTGGGGTACACGACTGCCTTCAGAAGCACTACCTAAAAATCGGCCCAGGGTTGCAATCCGCATGCCGTTTCGCTATGATTCCAATATGTGTCCGGGGGGAATCCTCGGGCCGTCAATAGCACCACGGTTTCTGGGCTCTATCTGCCCTAGGCGCGGCAACCCCAAACGTTGCCCCTCCGGCAAGGAGCTCTCCGCAAAGCGGGGCTGGCAGGGGCGGTGGGAGACGAGGGAAGAATGGCAAAAACCAGTAAAAACATTACGAAGGCGCGCGCCGCTGTGGTCAAGCCCGCGTATCCGCTGCCCGAGGCGGTTGGCCTGCTGAAGCAGGTGAAGTACGCCAAGTTCGACGAGACCGTCGATTTAACCATGAGATTAGGCGTTGACACGCGCCATGCTGACCAGATGGTCAGAGGGACCGTTGTGTTGCCGCACGGGCTGGGAAAGACCAAGACCGTGGCCGTGATTGCCACCGGCGATCGCCAGAAGGAAGCGACGGCAGCAGGCGCGGACTTTGTGGGCGGTGAAGAGATGGTGGAAAAGATCCAGAAAGAAAACTGGACCGCCTTCGACGCGCTGATTGCCACGCCGGACATGATGAAGGTGGTTGGACGTCTAGGCAAGGTTCTGGGGCCCAAGGGTCTGATGCCGAATCCCAAGACCGGCACGGTGACCATGGACGTGGCCGCTGCGGTGAAAGAGATCAAGGCCGGCAAGGTGGAGTTTCGCGCCGACAAGACGAGCCTGGTGCATGTGCCTGTGGGCAAGCTGAGCTTTGACCCGCAAAAGCTGGTGGACAACGCGACAACGGTTATCGGCGCGATTGTGCGCAGCAAGCCGTCGGCAGCCAAGGGCAAATACATCAAGAGCGTGACGCTGAGCTCGACGATGGGCCCCGGAGTTCCGCTGGATTCAGCGGTTGCGGACGCGGCGGGCAAGCACTAAATAGGGACTAGGGACTAGGGACCAGGGAAAAGCCGGTGCGCCGGTTTGCTTCCTTCCCATCCTGGGCTTGGATTCAAGAAGCAGTTTTCGAGCATGGAGCGCTTGAGGGACTAGCGGGCGCGACCGGCTGAGGGAGCAGGACGATGGCGATTTCAAGAGCGAAGAAGACGGAGAAGGCCAAGGCGCTGGCGGGCGAGTTGGAAAGCTCGACGACGGCGATTATCGGCACTTTTTCCAAGCTGACGGTTTCCAAGGACTTTCAATTGCGCAAGGTGATTCGCGAGGCGGGCGGCAAGTACCGCGTGGTGAAGAACAAGCTGGCGGCGGTATCCGGCCAGGGCACGCAGGTAGAGGCCGCGCTGAAGGGGCTCAAGGGCGTGAACTCGGTGGCGTTTACCGCGGGCGATCCGGTGGCGCTGGCCAAGGTTTTTGCCAAGTGGGCGAGCGAGAACGCGGAGTTCCAGTTCAAGCTGGGCATTGTGGATGGCAAGCTGCTGACAGTCGCCGAAGTCAAGGCGCTGGCGACGATGCCGGGCAAGGAAGAACTGTTCTCGAAGCTGCTGTTCCTGATCAACGCGCCGGCACAGAGGCTGGCGACTGTGATCAATGCGGCGGGACACGATCTGGCGGTGGTTCTGGGCCAGGGCGTGGAGAAGGAAAAGTTTGCGCCTGCTGCTTAGGCGATAGAGTTTTGTGGTTCCCCAGGTCCCCAAATGCGAGGGACCTGGGGCACCCGCAGAGAAGTTTCGAGGTTTCCCAGGTCCGAAAATCCGGACCTGGGGCACCCAGGCATTGTATTGTCCCACCCTGGCGGCAAGAACAAGAACGCCGCGAGGGTGGGGCACACAGGAGTTTTCAAGGGATTTGGTCTGAGGTGCGGACGGAAAGTGCGCGGGTCTGGCGCATCGGAAACTTTCTGTTTGGGCCTGGGGCCGGGAATAACAAATTTCAAACGTTTCTGAATGGAGAAGAAAATGGCGGATCTGGTGCAGTTGGAAGAGCAAATTGTGGCGTTGAGCCTGTTGGAAGCGGCGGCTCTGGTGAAGAAACTGGAAGAGCGGCTTGGAGTTTCGGCGGCAGCGGCGGCTCCGGTCGCGGCAGCGGCGGCGGGCGCGGCAGCTCCCGTGGCGGAAGAGCAGACGGAGTTTCAGGTGATTCTAAAGGACTTCGGCGCGAACAAGATCAGCACCATCAAGGCAGTGCGCGAGGTTACTTCACTCGGTCTGAAGGAAGCCAAGGACCTGGTCGATGGCGCCCCGAAGGCCATCAAGGAAAGCGCGACCAAGGATGAGGCCGAGGCGATCCGGAAGAAGTTTGAAGGCATCGCGACAATCGAAATCAAGTAGGCTCGGTCAAGTGGCTGGGCCGGGAGGCTGAGCCACTTGCAAGGCTCGTCAGGACGCGCTAGAATGTTCGTTACGCGTCTTTTCGGCAGGTTCCCATTTTTGCCGGGAATGCTGCCGGTTTTGCTGGCGCGTCTTGAGAGTTGTGAATGGGCACGCGAGCGTACGCTGGCCGGGGCAGAGCCAAGCCCTCTGGCGGCGAGTTTCGCGTTTTAGTTAAGTGCCTTAGGGTCAATGGTTTACTTCGGCAGTCAGGGCCAGTAACCGTTGACGTTGCGAGTGGCTGGCGAGCGAGCGGCAGAAGCGAGCTTTGGGATCGGCGAGAGCAGCGCAAATGAATTCGGATGGGGGCACAGGCGATGGGCCGCGCTCGTGAGGCATTGTGCCTCGCGGGCTTTTCGTGTCTCCAAGCTGTGGCAGAGCGAGTTTTGAAGCACTTACCGAAACATCTGCCCAGTGCGTACATGGATTGTCAACAGGTTTGATTGTTGCGCTGGCCTCCTCACTTGTGCGCAGCTTAGCGCACCTGCCGGATGTACGGCAATACCCATCACGCGTTTTTGACCAAACTCTCACGGAAGAGCAGGACCGTGAAGAATTCCCCGGTGTGTTTGCGGCCTGACTGCAAATTTATTTTGGGGCTTGCAGGGGCGGGGGCTGGAGAGTAATAGCGGGCCAGTCCGTTCTTCGACTTATTTACCGTAATTAGCCGGCGCCGAAGAGACTCAGGCGCTGGCCCGGCCAGTAAACAATGCCGGAGCGACGAGGCTCAGGAGTGAAGCATGCCCAACGAGAAGCGCGCCATTCGCAGCCGACTCGATTTTTCAAAGATACCCACCGCAACCCAGATTCCCAACCTGATCGAAGTGCAGCGCCGCTCGTATGAGCGATTTCTGCAGATGGACAAACTACCCAACGAGCGCGACGATGCGGGCCTGCAGTCGGTGTTTGTATCGGTGTTTCCGATTTCAGACTTCCGCGGCATCTCGCAGTTGGATTTTGTGGATTTTTCGATTGGCAACTGGGAGTGCAAGTGCGGCCACTTGAAAGGTCTGCATCACCTGAGGACGGCCTGCGTTCATTGCGGAGCGATGGTCATCACCGATCCTTTTCATCCGGGGGATGTGCTGTGCCAGAAGTGCGGCACGTACAACAAGAACACGCCCGACTTCTGCAACAAGTGCGGCGACCCGGTGAGCCTGCAGTTGAAGTACGACCAGCAGGAGTGCGAGGAGCGGGGAATGACCTTCTCTGCGCCGTTGAAGGTGACGGTGCGGCTGACGATTTATGAGAAGGATGCGGAGACGGGCAACAAGACGATTCGCGACATTAAAGAACAGGAAGTGTTTTTCGGCGACATCCCCTTGATGACGCCCAACGGCACATTCATCGTAAACGGCACCGAGCGCGTGATTGTTTCGCAGTTGCATCGGTCGCCGGGCGTGTTTTTTGAGACGGCCAACAACCGCACCTATTTTCTGGGCAAGATCATTCCCTATCGCGGCTCTTGGGTGGAGTTTGAATATGACCAGAAGAACACGCTATATGTGCGCATCGACCGCAAGCGCAAGTTCCTGGGGACGATTTTCCTGCGCGCATTGGGTCTGCGTTCAGACGAAGAGATTTTGAAGACGTTCTATACAGTGGACCGGGTGCATATCGCCGACGGAAAGCTGCAGTGGGCGGTTGTTGAAGAAGGCAAGGGTTCGACGCACCTGGTGGGAGTGAAGCCGGCGCATGCGGTGGTGCACAACGGCGCAGAGATCGCGTTTTCCGGACGCAAGATAACGGCTCACTCGCTGAAGGCGATTCGCGCGGCGGCCATCGACAGAATTGAAGTGGAAGTGGCCGAGCTCGACGGGGCGCATACCGCGGCCGACGTGGTGGACCTGAATACCGGCGAAGTGGTGGTGGAAGCCAACGTCGAATTGACCGCTGACCGGCTGCACAAGATTTTGTCCAGCGGCGCGGCTGTCTTCGAGATCTTCTTCCCGGAGCGCGACGATGCGGGCAACATCATTGCCAACACGCTGAAGCGCGACACGATCAGGAAACCAGAAGAGGCGCTGATCGAGATCTACCGCAAGCTGCGTCCCGGTGATCCGCCGACGCTGGATACGGCGACAGCGTTGTTTGAAGGCATGTTCTTCGACGCGCGCAAGTACGATTTTTCGCGTGTGGGCCGTCTGAAATTCAACATCAAGCTGTACGAGAATCAGGACGCCACGCAACTGCACCATCGCACGCTGACGCCGGAGGATTTCTACGCGACCATCCGCTATCTGCTGAAGCTGCGCAAGAACATCGGCATGGTGGACGACATCGATCACCTGGGCAACCGCCGCGTGAGAGCGGTGGGCGAACTGATGGAGAATCAGTTCCGCATCGGCCTGGTGCGCATGGAGCGCGCTATCAAGGAAAAGATGAGCGTCTATCAGGAACTTTCGACGGCCATGCCGCACGACCTGATTAACGCCAAGCCTGTGATGGCCGCGATTCGCGAATTTTTCGGTTCGTCGCAGTTGTCACAGTTCATGGACCAGACCAATCCGCTTTCGGAGATTACGCACAAGCGCCGCCTTTCGGCACTTGGACCGGGCGGTCTGTCACGCGAGCGCGCGGGATTCGAAGTCCGCGACGTGCACCCTACGCACTATGGGCGCATCTGCCCGATTGAGACGCCGGAAGGCCCGAACATCGGATTGATCAGTTCGCTGAGTTGCTTTGCGCGGATTAACGAGTACGGTTTCATTGAGTCGCCTTACCGCAAGGTGAAGGACTCGAAGATTCTCGATTTCGTGGAAATTGCCAACGCGGGCGAGAGTGGTCTGAGAGTGGGCGACCACATCGAGAAGGAAGAGGCTGCGCGGCTGAATGCGGGCCTGAAGAAGGCGGGCAAGCGGCCAATTGACCACATTCCGTTCAGCTTCTATCTCTCGGCATGGGAAGAGGACAAGCACACCATCGCGCAGGCCAACATTGAATTCAATGAAGAGGGCCTGATCACCGAGGACCTGGTGAACGCGCGGCGCATGGGGAACTTTGTTCTGGTGAACCGCACCGATGTGGACTACATCGACGTTTCGCCGAAGCAGCTTGTTTCAGTGGCCGCGAGCCTTGTTCCGTTCCTGGAGCATGACGACGCAAACCGCGCCCTGATGGGCGCGAACATGCAGCGGCAGTCCGTTCCTCTGCTGGTGGCCGAGGCGCCGCTGGTAGGTACGGGGATGGAAGGCGTGACGGCGCGCGACTCAGGCGCCGTGATTCTGGCCAAGCGCAACGGCATTGTGGATTCGGTGGACTCGCAGCGCATCATCGTGCGCGTGGAAGGCGAGCATCATCCCACGCAGCTTTCGCGCGAGGTGGGCTCGGACATTTACACGCTCATCAAGTTCAAGCGGTCGAACCAGAATACGTGCATCAATCAAAAGCCTGTTGTCCGCGAGGGCGACAGGGTGGTGAAGGGGCAGGTAATCGCCGACGGACCGTGCACGGAGCGCGGCGAACTGGCGCTGGGACGCAACGTGCTGGTGGCCTTCATGCCGTGGCGCGGCTACAACTTTGAGGACGCAATCCTCATCAGCGAAAAGCTGGTGCGTGAGGACTATTACACCTCGGTCCATATTGAGGAATTTGAAATCGAGGCGCGCGACACCAAGCTTGGACCGGAAGAGATCACGCGGGACATTCCCAACGTGAGCGAGCACGCGCTGCGGGACTTGGACGAAAGCGGAGTCATCCGCATCGGCGCGCAGATCAAGCACGGCGACATTCTGGTGGGCAAGGTCACTCCAAAAGGAGAGACACAACTGACGCCGGAAGAAAAGCTGTTGCGGGCCATCTTCGGCGAAAAGGCCGGCGATGTGCGCGATGCATCGCTGACGTGTCCTCCGGGCATCGAGGGCACGATCGTCGATGTGCGCATCTTCAGCCGCAAGGGCCAGGACAAGGACGAGCGGGCAAGGCAAATCGAGGCTGAGTACATCTCCAAGCTGGAAAAGAACCTGGGCGACGAGATTCGTATTTTGACCGATGAGCGCCTGAAGCGACTGGAAGGCATTCTGGGCGGCAAGGAAGTGTTGGCCGATCTGCACGACGAGCGGACCAACAAGCGCCTGCTGACCAAGGCTGCGATTCTTGACCGGGAGACGATTGAACGCATTTCGACCAAGAATCTGAAGCGCATCCGCTATGCCGACAAGTACCCCAGGGTCAACGAGCAGATCGACGAGATCGAAGAGATGACCTCCCGGCAGATCGAAGTGCTGCGCAAGATTACCAATGAGAAAGTCTCGAAGCTGCAAAAGGGTGACGAGCTTCCTCCGGGCGTAATCAAGCTGGTGAAGGTCTATGTGGCCATGAAGCGCAAGCTTTCAGTGGGCGACAAGATGGCCGGCCGGCACGGCAACAAGGGCGTGATTGCGCGCATTCTTCCGGAAGAAGACATGCCGTATCTGCCCGATGGAACCCCTGTGGAGATTGTCTTGAATCCGCTGGGCGTGCCTTCACGTATGAACGTGGGCCAGATTCTGGAGACGCACCTGGGTTGGGCCGCGCATGAGCTGGGCAAGAAGATTGCCGCTCTCATCAAGGCGAACACGGATGCGGCTTACACGCGCGAACTGATGAAGAAGGAGTTTGCCGGAACCGCGGCGCTTCGCCAGCTGCTAGACCTGGACGACGAGATGCTGTTGCGCGTTGGAGCGGGCATGGAGCGCGGCATCTGGTTCGGAACGGCGGTGTTCGACGGCGCGCGCGAGGAAGAAATCAAGGCGCTGCTGGCTTCGGCCGGGTTGCCTTCTTCGGGCAAGACGGCGCTGTTTGACGGCATGTCGGGCGAACAGTTTGAGCAGCCGGTAACGGTGGGCTACATCTACATGCTGAAACTGTCGCACCTGGTGGACGACAAGATTCACGCGCGGTCGATCGGGCCGTATTCGCTGATTACGCAGCAGCCTCTGGGCGGCAAGGCGCAGTTTGGCGGGCAGAGGTTCGGCGAGATGGAAGTGTGGGCGCTGGAAGCTTATGGCGCGGCATACATCCTGCAGGAGTTGCTGACCGCGAAATCCGACGACGTGTATGGCCGTACCAAGATTTATGAGGCCATCGTTAAGGGCGAGGCGGCAATCGAGCCGGGCGTGCCGGAGTCGTTCAACGTGCTGATTCGTGAATTGCAGTCGCTGTGCCTGGACGTGGAGTTGATCAAGCGCGCTGATCTGGTGCGCAAGGTTCCCGAGCCGGAGATGGCAGCGGTCGCTGATTAAGCTGCGAGGTATCCCAGGTCCCCAAATGCGAGGGACCTGGGGCACCCAGCACCCAGTTATTTGAGTTTGACCGGCGCAAAAAACTTTGGGCCGGATGCAGAAGAAGTCACGGGTTCTTCTTGAAAGCGGCAAACGCCGCTTCCCGGGAAGGAAGAATCCAACATAAATCCCGGGAAAAGCTGCGGCAGGCGCCGATGAGGCCCGCCAAGGAGGGTCGCCTTGTTCCGTTCGAACCCGTTTGAGCTTTCCAGCCCCATTACCGATTTTGACGCTATCCGCATCATGCTGGCTTCACCCGAGAAGATCCGCTCGTGGTCGCATGGCGAGGTCACCAAACCGGAGACCATCAACTACCGCACCTTCAAGCCGGAGCGCGATGGGCTTTTCTGCGCGCGCATTTTTGGACCTGTGACGGACTGGGAGTGCCTGTGCGGCAAATACAAGCGCATGAAGCATCGCGGCGTAATCTGCGACAAGTGCGGCGTTGAAGTGACGGTGAGCAAGGTGCGCCGCGAGCGCATGGGGCACATTGAGCTGGCGTCGCCGTGCTCGCACGTGTGGTTCTTCAAAGGGCTGCCTTCGCGCATCGGCCATCTGCTGGACATTTCTCTTCGCGATCTGGAAGCCATTCTTTACTTTGAGTCGTATGTCGTGGTCGATCCGGGCGATGCGCCGGTGAAGGAACGCGAGATCATCAAGGACGAGACCAAATATCGCGAGCTCGATCAGCAGTTCCGTCCCTCTGGGTTCAAGGCGATGATGGGCGCGGAGGCGATCAAGGAACTGCTCAAGCGCGTGCAGATAGAAGAGTTGGGCATTGAACTGCGCGAGAGAATGAAGACCGAGACCTCGGCGCAGAAAAAACTGAAGTACGCCAAGCGCCTGAAGGTTGTGGAAGCATTCCGCAAGAGCGATAACAAGCCGCATTGGATGATTCTCGATGTGTTGCCGGTAATTCCCCCAGAGCTGCGCCCGCTGGTGCCGCTGGATGGCGGCCGCTTTGCGACTTCGGATTTGAACGACCTCTATCGCCGCGTGATCAACCGCAACAACCGGTTGAAGAAGTTGATGGACCTGCATGCGCCGGAAGTGATTGTGCGCAACGAAAAGCGCATGTTGCAGGAAGCGGTGGACGCGCTGTTTGACAACGGCCGCCGCGGCCGCGTGCTGAGGGGCGCCAACAACCGCCCGCTCAAATCACTCTCCGATACGCTGAAGGGCAAGCAGGGCCGCTTCCGGCAGAATTTGCTGGGCAAGCGCGTGGATTATTCGGGCCGCTCGGTAATCGTGGTGGGGCCTGAATTGAAATTGCACCAGTGCGGATTGCCCAAGAAGATGGCGCTGGAGCTTTTCAAGCCGTTTATCTATCACCGTCTGGAACAGACGGGCCACTGCACAACCATCAAGCAGGCCAAAGAGATGGTGGAGATGCAGGAGCCGGTGGTGTGGGACATTCTGGAAGAGGTCATCAAGGACCATCCAGTGCTGTTGAACCGCGCGCCAACGCTTCACCGTCTGGGCATTCAGGCTTTTGAGCCGGTGCTGGTGGAAGGCAAGGCGATCAAGATTCACCCGCTGGTTTGCACGGCATTCAATGCGGACTTCGACGGTGATCAGATGGCGGTGCATATTCCGTTGTCTCCCGAGGCGCAGATTGAGGCTAGCGTCCTTATGCTGGCCACGCACAATATTCTTTCGCCGGCTTCGGGACAGCCCATCACCGTGCCCTCGCAAGACATGGTGCTCGGACTCTATTACTTGACCAAGGCAAAGAAGAATGCCAAGGGCGAGGGCCGGGTTTTCGCCAATACCGAAGAGATTCTGATGGCGTTGGAAGCCAAGGAAGTGGAGACGCTGTCGCCTATTCGGCTGCGCTACACCGGCAGCGTGCTGGACCTGACCACAGCTTATGACGATCAGGATCTGACGCATATTGAGCCGGTGGAATTCAACAAGCAGTACATCTCGACGACGGTGGGCCGCGCTATTCTGAACGACGAATTGCCGGAGGGGATGCCTTACATCAACGGCCTGTTGAAGAAAAAGGGCATCGGGCAACTGGTGAACTATTGCAACCAGAACCTGGGCCTTGAAGTGACGGTCGGGATGTTGGACAAGATCAAGGCGTTGGGCTTCCAATATGCCACGCGCTCCGGCCTGTCAGTGGGCCTGGACGATATGGTGATTCCAGACAGCAAGTACACGGTTGTGCGCGAGGCCGATCTGAAGGTGGTTGAAGTTCAGAAGCAGTACATGGACGGAGCCATCACCAACGGCGAGCGCGCGAACAAGGTAATCCAGATGTGGTCGGCAGTGACCGAGAAGGTGGCCGACGAGATGTTCGACAACATGAAGCGCGCTGACCAGGAAGGAGCCATGAACCCGATTTACATCATGGCTGACTCTGGCGCTCGCGGATCGAAACAGCAGATTCGTCAGCTTTCGGGAATGCGCGGACTGATGGCCAAGCCTTCGGGCGAGGTTATCGAGACGCCCATCACGGCGAACTTCCGCGAAGGGTTGACGGTGTTGGAGTACTTCATTTCGACGCACGGCGCGCGCAAGGGATTGGCGGATACGGCGTTGAAGACGGCTGATTCCGGTTACCTGACGCGGCGGCTGGTAGACGTGGCCCAGGACGTGATCGTGACGGAGTACGACTGCGGCACGATGGAGGGCATCTACGTCGGATCGATCGTGGAGTCGGGCGAGATCATCGAGGAATTGAGAGACCGCATCATAGGTCGCGTATCTCTGGAGCGGATCAAGGACTACGACGGCAACGTCGTGGTGGATGTGAACCAGGGCATCGACGAGGATATCGCTTCGGCGATTCAGGCCGCGGGCGTTGAGAAGGTGAAGATCCGCTCGGTGCTTACGTGCGAATCGCGGCGCGGCGTCTGCGCGCTGTGCTACGGCCGCAACCTGGGGTCGGGACGCATGGTGGAACTGGGCGAGACTTGCGGCGTGATTGCGGCGCAGTCCATCGGCGAGCCGGGCACGCAGTTGACGATGCGTACCTTCCACGTGGGCGGCACAGCCAGCCGCGTGCAAGACAAGTCGCGCCTGGATGCCAAGAACAACGGTTTTGTGCGCTTTATCAACCTGAACTATGTGGAGAGCAGAGATGGCACGCTGGTAGCCATGAACCGCTCAGGCTCGATCGCGATTCAGGATGAGCGCGGCCGTGAAAAGGAGCGCTACCAGGTGGTTTACGGCGCGCGCCTGAAGGTGAAGGACGGCGCGCAGGTGAAGCTGGGCCAGGTGCTGGCCGAGTGGGATCCTTACACTTACGCCATTCTGACCGAAATCGGCGGCGCGGTGCAGTTCAAGGACCTGCAGGAAGGCATCACGCTGAACGAAGAGGTGGACGAAGTAACTGGCCTCTCGCGATGGGTGGTAGCCGACTCACCGGATGAGAAACGTCAGCCGACCTTCGTGGTGAAGAACGCCAAGGCGCACAAGCGGTATCTGTTGCCGCGCGGCGCTCACTTGATGGTGCAGGACGGAGAAGATGTGGGTCCGGGCGACGTGCTGGCAAAGATTCCCAAGGAGAGCACGCGCACCAAGGACATCACCGGCGGCCTGCCGCGCGTGGTGGAACTGTTTGAAGCGCGCAAGCCGCGCGAGACGGCTATCATCAGCGAGATTGATGGCGTGGTGCGTTTCGGCGAGGTTTCCAAGGGACAGCGCAAGATTTACGTGACCGCTGACAACGGCGACGAGAAGGAATACCTGGTTCCGCGCGGTATTCACGTGAACGTGCAGGAAGGTGAACGTCTGGGCGCGGGCGATCCGCTGATGGACGGCCCGCTGAACCCGCACGACATCCTGGATGTGCTGGGCGAAAAGGCGTTGCAGGCTTACCTGGTGAACGAGATTCAGGAAGTCTACCGGCTGCAAGGCGTGGCGATCAGCGACAAGCATATCGAAGTCATTGTCCGTCAGATGCTGCGCTGGGTACGGATCGACGATGTGGGCGACAGCAACTTCCTGCTAGAACAGCAGGTGGACCGCTTCCGCTTCCGCGAGGAGAACGAGCGGGTGCTCGCCAACGGAGGCCGTCCGGCAACTGGGAGACCGCTGCTGCTGGGCATCACCAAGGCGTCGCTCTCGACTGACAGCTTTATCTCCGCGGCCAGCTTCCAGGAAACGACGCGCGTGCTCACCGAGGCCAGTATCAACGGGGCAATCGATAACTTGCGCGGGTTGAAGGAAAACGTGATCGTCGGACGTTTGATTCCGGCGGGCACAGGCCTGGAGTACTACCGCAACGTGCAGCTCTCACCGGAGCTGGAAGAAGCGGCGGCTCGCGTGCAGCAGGAAGTTACGGCTGAGATTGAAGCCGCCGAGCGCGAACTGGAGCTTATGCGCCAGGAGGGCGAGGCCGAGGAGATGGCAGCCGAGTAAGAGCTGCAAATCGAGCTTTCCTCAGGATCACAACAATTCCCGAATTACTTGAAGGGCCCGGCGCAAGCCGGGCCCTCTTATTTAAGGTCGCCGGATTCGACTTTAGGGTTCCAACGCGGTACGGCGAGTCCAGCGAACTCTTTCTTACGGCGCTTCACCGCGTACATGGCGGCATCGGCTGCGCTCAGCAGGCCGTCGGTGGTTGCGCTGTCTTCAGGGTATAGAGCAATGCCGAAGCTGGCGGAGCCCTTGAGGGTGTGCTCTTTGAGGACGAGCGGATCACTGAAGCAATGTTCGAGCCGCTGAGAGACCTCCTCGACATCGGCGCGATTGCGCACCGTCGGGAGAAGCGCGACAAACTCATCGCCACCCAGCCGCGCGAGCAGGTCGTGGGCACGGAGCTGTAGCTTCATGCGCCGCGCCACTTCTTGCAGATAGAGATCGCCGATGTGGTGACCATATAGATCATTCACCTGCTTGAATTCATCAAGATCGACGTAGATCAACCCGAAGACGCCAGCGTTCTGGCGCGCCGTCTTAATCTGTGCGTCTACGCGTTTGCCTAGCGAGAAACGGTTGTGAATATCAGTCAGCTGGTCAAATTCCGAGCGGTGCAGCAGGTCAGCGTTCATGCGCCGAGTCTCAATTGCCAGCGTGGCCAGACGCGCCCCCACGAGCAGCGCTTCCTTCTCTGCGCCGCCCAGCGACGTTTCTGGGTCGAAGGCAGCAAAGAGCGTTCCCAGCGCCGGACCAATGCGCGCCGGGATCTCCTCCTGGAGGACGCGCAGGCGGTTTATCGATGTCGGATACTCTCCAAGGCGGGCTCCCTCGGCGACTTCGCACCAGCAGGGAACGCCGCCCAGGCGGGAGGAGACCAATTCCGCGATTTCCTCCACGATGCTGGCGAGGGGCTTCGATCCGTTGATGTCTTCGAGGATGCGGCTGCGCCTGCGCTCGAGGTCGGCCTCCATCTCAGTGCGGGAGGCCATGGTAAGCGCTTGCCGGCGTACCCTGCGTTCGAGCACCCAGCCCCTCACGACGACCATGAGCATTGCGCCAAGCAACAGGGCGACTATACGGATCAGGTTCCGTATGCTGAGCAGTGACGGTTTTCGGACGACGGCGAGATCGTCAAATGAGCGCAGAAGAATGTTGAAAGGCTCTTCTTGTACGGTGTCGTTGACGGAACCAGTTCGCACGGCTACGCAAATGCCGGTGACGCGAACTGTGGCGCCAAGCGGAACCTGCCTCATCGCAGGAAGTGAGTCGCTGGAAAGCGGATGACGGTAGATCGCAGTGAAGAGCTTGCCATCGGAGACCAGGACAAATTCGTCCTGCGAGGCCTCGCGGACCGCAGTCACAATCTGGCCTTCAATGGAGACGAGATCATTTTGATGGCCATCAGGGCTGCCGTTGTTCCAGATGGCCAGTTGAGCCCAGGTCGAGGGCCGAGGCATAATCGGTGCGTAGATGTTGCTGTCCTGAATCTCACCGTCGGTCAGGGACAGGAAGCTGCTGTGAGCTTCAGGAAAACCGGTGGCGTCGGCCCGATCGCCCACTCTCAATGGATTGCTAGTCTCGGTTGAGACCCATAAACTCTTGGAACCGTTTTGCAGCACAACTGCCGAACCAGGCTGGTAGTAAGTAATTGTGCCTTGTACCCGGACTCGATGAGTCTCATCACGCACGTAGTAGGCGGAGAGCACCTTGTCCATAGGGGTGACCGGCAGCGAGTATGGACTCGCGCTCGCGCGGTCCAGAATCTTCACGGCGTCAAGCGATGAAAGCTGAAGCAAGATGCCTGTAAGCTGCATCTTGCTGTCGAATACACCTGATACAACCCCCGTAACTTCGACTTTGGAATCAAGCAGTTTTTTGAGCTTATCGGTGTTGCCGCCGAGGGCCATCGCGTCAACAGTGCCGCCCTCCATGAGCAGCTTCAGATAAGTGCTGGGGATACTCTCGTACTGCACGGTATCCGCGCTTCGAACCGTGGCGCGGATCGTGACAAGCATGCAGTCGCGCTCAACGTGAATAAGTTGTGCGAAGTCCGCTTCCACCGGCTCTAATGGAGCGCCGTGACGAAGCAGTTTGACGCTGTCGCCCAATACATCCGTGCCGAAGCTGGTGCGCGTTTTTCCGCGCACCAGCACACGATCGCCGGCAACCAGGCCTTCGTGTGCTTTGGATTCCACGTATAAGGCTTGATTGCCCTCTTGTACAAAGAGATCGACGCCATCGTTGTCGTAATAGGTCACTGTAGCCTGGAAGGCCACAGGCAGCCCATGCCTGGCTTGTGCGTCGGTGAGGGATCGTATGGCGTGCAGCGTGGTCAGCTCGCCTGGCGGAGCCGCGCAGGCGGTCGAGGCCCATCCGAGGATGATGGCGAACGGAAGAACCAATCTCTTCATTGTGTGGCCCGGTCGAGCCGGAGTCGTGTCGCTGGCGTTCACATCTTCTTATCGGCCGCGCCAGCCGAATCAATCACTTCCGCCGGGGAATTGCCGAGGGCCGGGGAGCTGGCCGAAGACGTGAAGTATTGACAACTCAATCCTACTCCCAACGAATTCTGATTTAATAGTCAATGGGGTACGGCGGCCCCAATTTTTTGTGCCAAAATCGCTGGCGGTCTCCGACTTGTTCGGCTCGCCGGCTTGCCAGATTCCGCCAGAAGGAGCTGTTCCGATGTCGAGTTCCACTGAAGTTTCCACTCCCGCGTCTTCTTTCCCGCACTATGGCGCGCAGGCCATGCCTCCCCGTCGCATCCGTGTGATTGGCGTTCCGCTTGACCTGGGCGCGAGCCGCCGCGGGGTAGACATGGGGCCATCGGCAGTGCGCGTGGCAGGGCTGGAGGCGCGGCTGGAAGCGCTTGGCCACCAGGTGACGGACGGGGGCAATATTCGGGTCGAGATTGCCGAGACCCAGGCGTCGGGCAAAGAAAACGCGCACTATTTGAAACAAATTGCCCAGACCTGCACCCGCACTGCCGAAGCTGTGTTGAAGACGCTGGAGGAGGGCTTGACGCCGCTGGTGCTGGGCGGGGATCACTCGGTGGCGGCCGGGTCAGTCTCCGGCGTGGCGGAGTTTCATCGACGCAAGGGAGAAAAGATTGGGGTGGTGTGGATCGATGCGCACTCCGACATCAACACGCCGGAGACGTCGCCTTCGGGCAACGTGCACGGCATGCCGCTGGCCTCGCTTCTTGGGCTGGGGCCAGAGGCGCTGGGCAATATTTTCGGCTACGCGCCCAAGGTCTTGGCAGAGAATACGGTGCTGATCGGGGTGCGGGAGATTGACGCCGCTGAACGGGAGAACATTCGCCGCGCCGGAGTGGCTGGGGTTTAC
>JBAPYY010000199.1:0-1528 GCA_049284975.1 Occallatibacter sp. | reverse complement strand
CCCGAAGGCGGAGCGGTCTTCATCATCACGCTTCCCAGAGCTACCGAGGCAAAATCATGACCGCCAAAGCAAAGCTCCTCATTGTCGATGACGAGGCCAATACGTTGGCCTCGCTTTCGCGCGCCTTCCGCCTTGCGGGTCATGAGGCTGTCGTCTGCGACAATGCTGCACGCGCTTTGGAACTCGCCCGCACGCAGCCCTTCGATTTGATTCTTAGTGACGTGGTGATGCCTCGCCGCGACGGACTCGCCCTGCTCGAAGATCTGAAGATGGCGGGTGTCGCGGCGCCTGTGGTGATGATGAGCGGACAGGCGCATATTGAGATGGCAGTGCGCGCCACGCGGCTAGGCGCGCTGGACTTTCTTGAGAAGCCGCTCTCCACAGAAAAACTGCTGGTGACAGTAGAGAACGCGCTGAAACTGACGCGCCTGGAAACTGAAAATCAGGATCTGCGTACTCGCGTCGGTAAACACACCCTTGTCTGGACCGGCGAAACTATGCGCCGCGTGATGGCACAGATTGAGCGCGTGGCGGCAAGTGAAATACGCGTCTGCATCTACGGCGAGACCGGTACAGGCAAGGAATTGGTGGCCCGAACGCTGCATGAAAAGAGCAGTCGGGCAGTGGGACCATTCGTCACCCTCAACTGCGCGGCCGTTCCCGCTGAGCTGATCGAGAGCGAGCTGTTCGGACACGAAAAAGGATCGTTTACCGGCGCGGCCCAGCGCCATACGGGAAAATTCGAGCAGGCCCATCGCGGCACTCTTTTTCTCGACGAGATCGGCGATATGCCCGCGGCCATGCAGGCCAAGCTGCTGCGCGTGCTCGAGGAGGGCGAAGTCGAGCGTATCGGCGCTGCCAAGCCCACCACGGTCGATGTCCGCGTGGTAGTTGCCACACATCGCAACCTTGAGCAACTGGTCGCTTCCGGCGGCTTCCGGCGCGATCTTTACCATCGCGTCGTTGTCTTTCCACTTGAGTTGCCGCCGCTGCGCCAGCGTCCAGAAGATCTGCCCGCGCTGGTCGAACACTTTGCGCGCCAGGTCAGCGCGCAGAACGGTTGGAAGCCCGTGCCCTTTGCCGAAGAGGCCATCGATGCGCTCAAACAGTACGCGTGGCCGGGCAATATTCGTGAACTGCGCAATGTGGTGGAACGCCTCTTGCTGCTGGCCGTAACCCTGGTCGATGCTGAGGCCGTCCAACTCGCTCTGCCCGCATCTCACCCCACTCATCAAGCGGCCGCCACTGCCGATCGAAACGCCGCAGGCCCGCTGGCAGAGCGAGTTTCGGCCTTTGAAAGGGCGGAGGTGCTAAAGGAACTGGAGCGGCACAGTCGGCGCATTACCCAAACCGCCAAGGCCCTCGGGCTCGAACGCAGCCACCTCTACAAAAAGTGCCAGCAGCTGGGAATCGATCTCAAGAGCCTTGATGAGCGAGAGTGATCAAGCGGCCTTAGGATTCTTCAGCTATTTCAACTCGACATCGGCCCCTTTGCCGTCGTCCGCAATAGTGAACGCTGCGCGCATCG
>JBAPYY010000198.1:0-5077 GCA_049284975.1 Occallatibacter sp. | reverse complement strand
GCGGCGGGCAGGCTCAAAGCGAAGAGGAAAACGGCTGTCAGGAGCAGAAAACACGTGCGCTTCATGATAGGGAAAGAGTAGCAAACGAGCGTCGCGCACGGGAAAGAATTTCGCCTCTGCTGATCGCGAAATTCAAAGTATCAGAGCAAAACATAGTTTTATTCCGACGCCGCGAGGTAACTCCGAAAGAACTCGAGGGATTTGCGCAGCCCCTCTTTCAGCGTGATCTGCGGCTCCCAGCCGAGCAGGGCGCGGGCCCTCGATATGTCGGGACAGCGCCGCGTGGGGTCATCCTCAGGCAGGGCTTCAAAGCGCAGTTCGCTCTTCGAGCCGGTAACTTCCAGCACGGCCTGGGCACATTCCAGAATGGTGAACTCGCCGGGGTTGCCGATGTTCACCGGCAGATGTTCTTCCGAGCGCGCAAGACGCAGGATTCCTTCTATCAGGTCGTCCACGTAGCAAAAACTTCTTGTCTGGCTTCCGTCGCCATAGATGGTTATCGCCTCGCCCTGCAGGGCCTGCATGATGAAGTTGGAGATAACCCGCCCGTCGCTGGGGTGCAGGCGCGGTCCGTAAGTGTTGAAGATGCGCACCAGGTGAGTATTGACGCCTCGCGAGCGGTGATAAGCCATGACCATCGCTTCGGCAAAGCGCTTTGCCTCGTCGTAAACGGAGCGCGGGCCAACCGGGTTCACGTGGCCCCAGTAACTCTCCGTTTGAGGATGCTCCAGAGGATCGCCATAACACTCCGAGGTGGAAGAGTGCAGATAGCCCGCGCCATGGCGAGAGGCGATTTCCAGGGTGTTTTCCACGCCTACCGATCCGACGCGCAGAGTTTCAATTCCCAATCGGAGATACTCCGGCGGGCTGGCCGGAGAGGCAAAGTTGAAAACGTAATCTACCGGCCCCACGTCAAAGGGCTTGCATATATCCAGTTCCTCAAACTGGAAGCGCGGCTCATGGCCCAGGTGAGCGAGGTTTTCACGATTGCCCGTGCAGAAGTTATCTACGCCGATTACGGTGTGGCCCTCGCCTAGCAAGCGGTCGGTGAGGTGAGAACCAAGAAACCCGGCTGCGCCGGTAACAAGTACACGCATGGTCAACAGTCTATGCTCCAAATGATTCTTCAACAAATAGTAAATTGTGTTAGCGGAAATAGCGTAGTTAGCTCTGCCATTGCTCTTCGCGCCGTTACACCTGCGGCTTGCGTGGCTTGCCCTGCAATGCCTGGTAACTTGCCGGGCGCCCCATGCTCACATAAGTAAAACCGTGATCCATCATCTTTTGCGGCTTGTATAGATTGCGACCGTCAATCACGATGGGGAATCGAACCGCCTGCTTGAGTCGCGCCAGATCAATTTCGGCAAACTCCTTCCAATCGGTCAAAATCAACACCGCGTCGGCATCCTTTGCAGCGTCGTAAATGTCAGCGGCAAACTTGAGTTTCTCGCTCGGCGGCAATGCCTCTTTTGCGCGCTCCATGGCTGCCGGATCGTAGGCCGTAATTATTGCGCCAGCATCAAGCAGCTTTTTAATCACGTCAATGGCTGGAGACTCACGAATGTCGTCTGTGTCGCCCTTGAATGCCAGGCCCAGGGCAGCCAGCCGCTTGCCGCGCAGTGTCCACAAAGCCGCGCGCACCTTGTTGAAAAATATCTCCCTCTGGGTATCGTTGACCCTGCAAATTTCCTGGAGCAGTTGGAAGTCAACGCCCTGCTGCTGCGCCACCCAGTGAAATGCGGCCACGTCTTTTGGAAAGCACGACCCGCCATAACCTAGCCCCGCATGAAGAAATCCTGCGCCGATGCGGCTGTCCATGCCCATTCCGGCTGCGATGTCTTCAATATCGGCGTCCACGGTCTCGGCCAGGTTGGCCACGGCGTTGATGAAAGAGATTTTCATCGCCAGAAATGCGTTGGACGCATGCTTGATAATCTCCGCACTCTGCGCCGAAGTCACCAAAAATTTGGCCGGGCGTTGCATGCAGCAGGCCCCCGGCAATGAATCTGGTTGGGAATAATAGCCGCCCCCTGTGAGCGGTTCGTATATGCGCCCCAACACCTCGGCGGCGCGCTCGGAGTCGGCCCCCACCACGATGCGGTCGGGATGCAGAAAGTCGATCACTGCGGTGCCCTCACGCAGAAACTCGGGATTCGACGCAACGTCAAAACTCTGCGGTGCCACGCCATTGCGATGCAGCACGCGCCGTATCCACTCGTTGGTGTACACCGGCACCGTGCTCTTTTCCACGATGACCTTGTAACTGTTAATGGAGCGCGCAATCTGCGAGACCACAGCCTCGACGTAAGAGAGGTCGGCGGCGCCGGTATCGCCCTGCGGCGTGCCCACTGCGATGAAAACGGCTTCGCACTTTTCCACGGCCGCACCCAGATCGACGGTGAAACTGACCCCGCGCCCAAGGTGCTTCGCCAGCATCTCGGGCAAGTGGCGCTCGAAGATCGGCACGCCGCCGCCGCAGAGATTCTTTACCCTGGCTTCGTCATTGTCCACGCAGATGACCCGGTGTCCGATTTCGGCAAAGCAGGCGGCCGCAACGAGTCCCACATATCCGGACCCGATCACACAGATGGAAACTGGCTTTGACATGCGCTTGAACTTTCTCCTCGACGGATCAGTGGGTTGGGCGCGGCAATAGAAACACAAAGCAGCCCCCACCATCATAAGTCCGGCCACAGGGTTATTTTGTTACAGACGTGATTCGCAGGCTCTCCCACGTTGAGCGCCATGCATCAACGCGGTGATCCTGACAACACGCACAAAGGCGCCGCGCGCAGCAGCGGATTCTCTCTCTGATAGAGTGGGATTGCAGTCGCTTGCCCGGCAAGTAGATTGTTTTCCTGGAGAAACAGAAAATCCTCATGGCAATTCTCGCGCAATCCGCCCCGTCCGCCTGGGCTCCATTTCGTATCGCACCCTGGTATTCCGAGCGGGTATGGGGCTGCCGCGATCTTCATCCATGGTTTGACCGCGTGGTCGCGGATGGTGTGCCCATCGGCGAGGCGTGGCTCACCGGGGACCAGTGCGTTGTGGCTACTGGAGCTCACGCGGGCCAGACGCTGGGCGCGCTCTTTGCCGCAGCGCCTGAAAGCCTGCTCGGCAGTGCTGCTCCCAATCGCAAGGCTGGCGGTCCCAATGCTTCGCCCCTGTTGATCAAGGTCATATTTGCCAGGGAAAAACTCAGCGTCCAGGTGCATCCAGACGACCGAATGGCGCAGAAGTACGGCGATCCGCGAGGCAAGACGGAGTGCTGGTACACGCTCTCAGCCGAGCCGGGCGCGCAGATCGCCCTCGGGCTCAAGCCGGGCGTCACTCTGGACGGCATCAAGGCCGGAATCGAAGCGGGCACGCTCGAAAGCAGCTTGAATCTGCTCGATGTCGCTCGCGGCGACATGGTTTTTGTGGATGCGGGAACAGTCCACGCCATCTGGCCAGGGTCGATTTTGCTCGAGACTCAGCAGAACTGCGACCTGACTTATCGCATGTACGACTACGGGCGCGGACGTGAGCTCCACATTCAGAAATCTCTTGAAGCCACACGGCTCGTCACCCGCGCGGGAAAGATTCCTTCCCGGCTTCTGGCCGACAGAACCCTTCTGATGGACGGGCAATATTTTCGCGTGGAGCGCATCGCAGTAGCAGGCAGCAGGACGAGTGCCAGCCTCGCTGATGGAGCCGATCCGGTCCCTGGGCTCCAATATCTATTTGTGGCCGGAGGTGCGGCGCGAATTACAGGACCCTCCTTTGAGGCCGTCGAGTTGCCCATGGGGGGTATCGTGGCTGTCCCGGCTGCATCGCCGGAATTTGTTGTGGAAGATTTGGGCAGCCTGGAATTGATGCGCATTACCCCTCGCTGGCCGGCCGAAAAATGCTAACTAAGACTGCCTGAACGAAAGGATACGCAGAATGGGCACGAGGCCGTATGTTGCACTGACCTTCGTCGTGTTTCTTGCCTGCGTAACCTTTTCCGCTTTTGCGCAGGTCGTACCGGCAGCCACTGAAGGAAAATCGCCCTGGGCTATCGGAGCCGGTATTTCCGGTTACAACCCCGATTATGAGCATGGCCACCTGCTAGGCGGAACGGTGTGGATTGATTACACACTCAGCAGGGTCCCGTCATTGTTGCAGGGGCTTGCCGTTGAGGCCGAGGCTCGCGACCTCAATTACGACCGTACTGCCCCGGAAGAATCGGCCCTCAGACAGGACACTGCCGGGGGCGGCGTAATTTATTCCTGGCGTCATTTTGTTAAATTCCACCCTTACGCAAAGTTATTTGAGGAATATGGAAACACTGACTACGGCTCGAAATCCGGATTGCGCGGCCATGATTCCCGCAATTTTCTCGGAGGCGGCGGCGGCGTAGAATACCGCGTAATGCCGCGTGTCTGGTTGCGAGCCGATTATGAATACCAATCCTGGCCAGATTTCTTCAAGTCCACTGTGCCTGCCGGGCGACTGAACCCCCAGGGCTTCACCGTCGGCGCAATCTATCACTTCAGCCGCCCTCGTTTCCATTGAGGGCCCGAAGGCGCACCTGCGTCACATCGGCCACCTCCATACGCGCATACAATTTCACCAGGAGAATCCAACATTGATGGCGACCGCCGAGCCGCTGAGTCCCTTTGTCACCCGGTCTGTTCTCGGGGTCAATGTTGCTGTCACCAGCTACCATGAGGCGATTGAAAAGAGTCTTCTGTGGGCCTCGCAGAGTCAATCGCGCGCACTATTCTTCGCCGCCGTCCACATGATCATGGAAACCGCCGGCGATCCTGATTTCCTTAGCCGGTTGAATCACGCCGGCACAATATTCCCCGACGGAATGCCTCTCGTTTGGGCGCTCCATGCGCTCGGGGAACGCAGCGCGCAGCGGGTTTGCGGCCCTGAATTTACGGCGCGGATGCTGGCTGCGGCGGAACGAACAGGCGTGCCGGTTGGCTTCTACGGCGCGAGCCAGGCAACTCTCGATGCCCTGGTCGCCGAAGTTCGTCTGCGACATCCGCGTCTCGACATACGCTATGTTGAAAGCCCGCCGTTCCGGCCGCTTACTCCTGAAGAAGAC
>JBAPYY010000197.1:0-1776 GCA_049284975.1 Occallatibacter sp. | reverse complement strand
GGTCACCGCCGTAACGGCACAACGTCGCAGCCTTTTTCAGGTCACGGCCACTGCGGAGCTGTTTGAGAAAACCATCCTCGACTATCACAATCAGGCGAAATTCCTCTTGCACGCGTTTGTCATCATGCCTGACCATTTCCACGCGCTGATCACGCCCGCTTCGGATGTTTCGCTGGAAAAAGCAATGCAGTTCATTAAGGGAGGCTTCTCCTTCCGCCTGAAGAGCAAACATGATGTATGGATGCGCAGCTTCAACGAGAGCCAGATCGCCACGGAAGAGAAGTTCATAAGCTGTGTGCGCTATATCGAAGAGAACCCGGTGCGAAGGGGGCTTGTCGCAACGCCGGAGGATTATCGCTTCAGCTCTGCCGCCCATGGACTGTTGGACCCGATGCCTCTCCACATGCAGGGCGATAAGGCCCGGGCCTAAAGGCGGTCCTTCAATAAGCTGCCGTATTCAATGGCCTGAAGGCCACTGCTCCCTCCGGAGGGATAAGAAAAGTACCTCGGCCGAGAGGCCCGAAGCGGAGGGAGCAGGAGCCTTCAGGCTCCTGAATGCAGAATTTCGAGCAGAGCGGCTTTAGCCACGGGCCGTTGAGAACAGAGCGACCGCCGATAATGGCACTAAGGCCCGACGGCCCCTAGGACTCTTTTCGCCCTAATTTCCCAGGCTGGGACACAATGCAAACTCATGTTTGTAAGCAAAGTCCAAGCCATTGCAACTGTGGCGTGAAGCTCCACATTCGTGGGGTAGATGGAGGCTATCTCTGTGGCAACCTGTACGGCGCTGAGAACGCTGTACATAACGGGCGGTTCTAGGACTGCTTCCTGGTAGAACTTCTCCATTTCCCCCGCCGTAAAAAGACCGCGAAATCTTGAGCGTGGGTCCGTAGCCGATCTGAAGAACACTGACTCGGCATCACCATGCGCAAATGAACATAAGAACTCGTACTCTGGGTACATTCTTTCCAGCATTCGCCTTCTATTTGAATCCGTAATCAAGGGTATTGTCTTGCCCGGCGTGGGAAAAAGCGGAATGTGGGCCAACTGCGGCCTCGGCCCGAACGGGAAGCCGAGTTGCTCATAATCTATAGTTCGCCTCTCTGCATCGGTAACGAACGAGGCTCCTTGTAATTTATCTATCAGGTCAGCTCCCTTGATCTTGTAGTAGTCATCGAATCGTGCCAGGTTTACGTGCTCTTCTCGATGGAGCAAGAAGCGAATGTACTTTTTCTTCCAAGAATTCTTCAGGAAAAGTCTTACGTTCTCAGGCCCTTGAAGTAGGTAACACACCGTGTAGACGGATTCAACCTGAAGCCTTGCGATGGCCAAAGCGTCAACCGCCGAAGCACTTTGTTCGCCTTGCAGCAGCTTGCGAATGCTCGGATGCGCTTGCGCCAAGCATTCAATAAGATTCCATAAATGCGCCTTCTCAACATCCGGGAATCCCATCAACGGACCCCCTTCGAGGGCGTCTTTAGCTGCGAATATGCAAGCAAACAAGTGCGAATCGATGTCCTTCACATCAACCGAATGTGAAACATCCACGTCATTCGCGATTACATGCTTTATCAATCTGACTGGATTGGCCATTACTTATACTCCCATATTGGCAGAACGTCATTGCCCAAATCATCCGGAATACCTAATGGACTTCGTCGGCTCTCACTCTCAGGGAGCGGTCTTGAAGGCGGAGGACCCTTCAGGCTCCTGAATGCAAGCTTGCAATTAAAGTGGCTTTAGCCACGGACCCTCATCTCGCCGCCCCTTCTTCCA
>JBAPYY010000196.1:0-2421 GCA_049284975.1 Occallatibacter sp. | reverse complement strand
AAGGTGGACAGTCCTCGAATGCCTATAACCGCAGTCGACACTTCATCGCGCGGCTCGGCATTCCACAGCAGCAGCGGCGCAAGCGCAACGCTCTGAAAATCGCCAATGAGAGTCGGCAGATATTTCGCGGTTGAGATGTCTCCCGCAAATGGACAGCCCGCACGGCGCGCCATCTCGCAAAAGAACGTGATTGCCTCGCCCAGATCAGGTGCCGCGGATGCGCGCGCGACGCCTTGCACCTTTAACCATCCCGGTCCCGTGACAAACGATCCGGGGCCAGTGGCCACCAGCGCGACTTTCAGGTTCCGGTGAGCGGCAGCGCCAGCCGCGTTGAGACCGGAAAGTCCGGCTCCCACTACAACAACGTCAAAGCGGTCAGATTCCATCTTGCTTACCCGCATCCGCGCTGAACTCCCCATCAGCGTCATAGATATCGTGGTTAAGGTCCAGTTGCTCCACCTGTTTGCCCTGGTGAATGAAGGTCTGTCCTTTGGCACGCTCCTGAAGATAGGCGGCAAATTCCCCAGCGGCTTCAGAAGCCGCCCAGCGGTGAGTCTGAAAACCGGCCAGCATCGCCTTGTATCCGCAGAATGTTCCTTGGCAGGGACCGAAGCCGAGGCGAGTTCGGCGGCCAACATCGCCAATGGTGCAAGCCGGCGCCGGAGTGGAGTCGCCGAGAACGTGTTCCAATTCGCCGCGAGTTACAAGCTCGCATTCGCAAGCTAACTCGGCCAGTTCGGGCCGCGCTTCGATGGCCTGGATCACTTGCCCGGCTTCAGCGCCCAGTCGTCGCTCCATTTTTTCCGCAATTGGATGCGGCAACAGTTGCATGGCGCGCTGATGTGTCGCGCGATCGACTGCTGGACGCAGCGGCGTTTTATCGGTCGTGCATTCCACATCTATCCCGAGTTTCGCCGTTACGCAATCGCACACTGCGGCGGCCATCAGGCGATAGGTGGTCAGCTTGCCGCCCACAATCGAAATAAAGCCGCTCACTCCGTCTCGCGTCTCGTGATCCAGAAGCGCGAAGCCGCGGCTGATCTCGCGGCCTCTGGCAACGTCAACGGGCACCGGTGCATAGAATGGCCGTACGCCGCAGAAGACGCGCAGAATGCGCGCGCCCTTAATCCCGGGAATCAGTTCATCGCCCAGCTGTTGCAGATGGTCAATCTCTTCGCCGGACGCCGTCAATCCCTCCGGGCTGGGCACGCGAATTGAAGATGTGCCCAAAATGCATACGGGGCCGGCGGGGACCAGAATGTCAGCATCGCTGGACTTGCGACACCGGTTGATAACGCGGCGATTGAGCCGATGATTGAGCACCAACAGCGTTCCCTTATCGCAGAGCATGGGCACATCAACGCCTGCCAGAGTTGCAACGCCCTGCGCCCAGCCTCCCGCAGCGTTGATCACCACCTCGCAAGAGATTTCCTTTTCTTCGCCGCTGCGCCGGTTGCGATAGCGAACTCCGCGTACGCGCCCGTCTGTAGTGCGGATTGAAGTCACTTGGCTGTAGGTGAAGAAACGCCCACCGCGCGCGGCCGCGGCCTTAAGATTTGCGACCACAAGTTGGAAAACATTCACGTGCGCATCTGCGCATGTGAATGCGCCGAGAATGTCCTCAGCCAAATTCGGCTCCAACTCGCGCGCCTCGTCGCGGCTCAATCTATGACTACGAATGCCCACCTCGCCCGCTGCGCGCCACCATTGCTCGAAAAATGCGGGGTCATCCTGAGCGCACTTTACAAAAATTCCCCCAACCTCATCCACGCAATGAGGCGCTATGGTCTTGATGATGCGGTTCTCCGCGACGCACTCGCGCGCCGTGCCAGGGTCCTTGACAGCGTAGCGACCGCCGGAGTGCAGCAGGCCGTGGCAACGCCCTGTAGCTCCGTTGGCGATGTCGCCCTGCTCCAGCAGGATGGCGGAGATGCCGCGCAAACTCAGGTCCCAAAGAATGCCGGCCCCTGTTGCGCCTCCACCTATAATCACAACCTGCGTCGCTTCCATGCCTTGCCTTTCAAATTGATTGCTAATACGCCACATCGCAAACCGCGCGGAGGCGCGGAAGCAACTTGGCGCAGCGAGCGCTACTGCCCGTGCGTCGTCCGATAGAAATCAGAGAAAGAAAGCAGGTGGGTGGTCACAACTCGGCACACTCCAGTCCATGCGCGTTGAAACACGCGCATGCAGATCTGGATTTGTTTCAGAATGGAAGGAGCCTTGACCCTGAGAGAGATTCCGGACGATAAAAGCAAGGATCGGATCGCAGCCATTCTGAACGCAAAACCAGTTGCCAACGCAGCACTTGGTCCTGACTTCTTCAGCAGCATCCAATTTCCCGCTCGTGCTGTCTCAGGCGCTCTTCACGAAACGGTTGCGGACTTAATAACTCATAGTATCTCTCCGTTGAACAAGCAC
>JBAPYY010000195.1:0-9595 GCA_049284975.1 Occallatibacter sp. | reverse complement strand
CATGGCGCGGCACGGGGCGGACGCGGCTCTGATTACGCCTTACGGTTATGCATTTGGAGCCGGCCGGCCAAACGAATTTACTGCCTATATCTACACAGACCGGCCAGTCTACAGGCCGGGACATACGGTCCACATCAAAGCTGTGGTGCGCCGGCAAAAGGACGACGCAGTGCTGCTCCCCGATGATAAAGAGCTCGAACTGAAAGTGACCGATGCGGATAACAAGGCTGTACTTACGAAGTTACTGCCTGTTTCCGCGCATGGAACGGTGACGGCAGATTTAACTCTGGACGCCGATGCGGCGTTGGGGTACTACAGCGTTGAGTTTACGCGCAACGATGTGGGAGGCCAAGGTAATTTCTATGTCGAAGAATATAAGAAGCCGGAGTACCAGGTAACTGTAAAGCCGGGCGTACAGCGCGTGCTTCAGGGTAACTCGATTCAAGCTACCATCGAGGCGCGCTACTTCTTCGGCGAGCCTGTGGCCGGCGCAAAGGTGAAGTACGTGGTGCACACTTCCACGCACTATTGGTGGGATGAGGACGAGGCCGAAGGTGACGAATCCGGTGATGAGGCAGACTCCGGCGAATCGGATTACAACTACGGCGAGACTGAACAGCAGGAACATGAAGGAATTCTGGACGCCAATGGCCGACTGACCGTCACGCTGCCGACTACCGTAAATGACAAGCACGACGACCAGGACTATCGCATTGAGGCGCGAGTTACCGACGCCGCCAATCGCGAGGTGGCGGGACACGCGACAGTGCTTGCCACTTATGGCTCGTTCCGGCTTAGCGTAGAGCCAACGAGTTATGTATTCTCGCTTGGACAAACGCCCAAGGTGAAGGTGGCGGCACAGGATTACGACGGCAAGCCGGTTCAGACGGCTGTGCATCTTGCCGCCAACCGCATAACGTGGGATTCGACCACGCACATGCGCACCGAGACGCAAGTGACCAGCCGCGATGCTGTCACCGGAGCAAATGGCACAGCGCTGATTGAATTGCCCATTACCGGGAGCGGCAACTTCGATGTCACAGCGAGCGCCGAGACGCCGGAGAATCGGACCGTCGAGGGCAAGACGTGGGTTTGGATATGGAACAACGCGGGCGAGTGGTACAACCAGAACACGCAGGCACAGATTGTTGCCGACAAGAAGAGTTATCAGGTGGGCGATGTGGCGCACCTGCTGCTGGTCACGGGACTCAAGGAGTCGTGGGCCGTGGTGACGGCCGAGGGCGAGAGCATGCAGTCGCGGCAGTTGATCCACGCTACGGGCGAGAGCTTCGCATTCGATGTGCCCATCACAGCCAAGGCGCAACCTAACCTTGTGGTGAGCGCGGTAATTGTCCACGAAGATCAGTTGATGACGGCGCAAAAAAGCCTCAAGGTTCCGCTGCTGGAGAGGACGCTGACCGTGACGGCCACGCCCTCGAAGCCACGGTTCCTGCCCGGTGAGACAGGCAGCTTCGATGTGTTGACGCTGGATTCATCGGGGAGACCAGTAGAAGCCGACCTGAGCTTTGGCGAGGTGGATGAGGCGCTATACTCGGTGCGGCCCGATGAGAGCGGCAATATTGTCAACTTCTTTTATCCGAAGCGCGAAGTGTATCTCGATCCGCAAACATCTTTTGCGTATTACTTCTACGGCGAGGCGGGAACCAAAAGCCCGATGCTGGCAAGGTTGAATGACGGACTTTTCCATCCGCGCATGGCGCAGGTAAAACCGGGCTCGGACCTGGTGGTTCCCAAGGTGCGCAAAGCATTTCCGGATACGGCCTATTGGAATCCGAATGTGCATACCGGCCCCGACGGCCATGCGCGAGTTACTTTCAGCTTTCCGGATTCGCTCACTACCTGGCGCACAACTATCCGCGCCATGACAGACGACGGCAAAGCGGGCGGCGTGGTGACACGTGTGCTTGTCCGCAAGAACTTGATAGTGCGACTGGCAGCGCCGCGCTTCTTCCGCCAAGGCGATGAAGTCACAATTCGAGTTATCGCGCATAACTACCTGGAAACCACCAAGGACGTAACCTTTGCGCTTGATGTGAGCGGCGTAGATGTTATTGGGGGAGAGACGCAAAAGGTCACTATCCCCGCCAAGGGCGAGAGCTTTGTGGACTGGCGCGTTCGCGCCCGCTCGACCGGCAACGTGGTGCTGACCGCCAAGGCGCTGACCAATGAAGAGTCCGACGCGCTGGAGATGACGCTGCCGGTGCTGCCTTTTGGCGTAAAGCAGCGGGCAACCGGGTCCGGAGTTGTCTTCAGCGGCAACGGCCAGAGCCAATGGAGTTATAACTACCCGGCTAACTCGGATGCGAGAACGCGAGGAATGACAATAACAGTTGCGCCGAGCGTGGCTGGGACGGTCTTCGACGCCCTCGATTATCTGACGAGTTATCCGTGGGGATGCACAGAGCAGACCATGTCCAGCTTCCTGCCGGATTTGATTGTTTCCGAGGCAGTGGACAAGCTGAATCTGAAATCGCCGATTGACCGCGCAACACTGAACGACATGGTGAAAGCGGGTATAGAGCGGCTCTATAGCTTCCAGCACGAGGACGGAGGATGGGGCTGGTGGCCGGACGATCCCAGCCGCGTCTTTATGACAGCTTATGTAGTGAGTGGGTTGGGCCAGGCCAGTAATACTTGGGAGATCAACAAAGACGCGATGAGTAAGGGTCGTAACTGGTTGATCGCAACGCTGGTCGCGCACCCGGATATGATTCCCGACCTGCGGGCTTACGTTGTCTATGCACTGGCTACTACCGGCGGCGCACCAAAAGATGCGCTCGACAAAACCTGGGCGAGCCGCAATAAACTGAGCGACGAAGGGCTGGCGCTGACAGGATTGGCACTGGACGCAGCCGGAGACAGCCGCGCCAAAGATGCGGCGCTGTTGTTGGAGAAAAAGGCAAAAACCACCGACACAGATGCTTATTGGTCCGGAAGTTACGACGGGTTGCTCGATTATTGGGACGATACCTCGGACGAGACTACAGCCTTTGCGCTGAAGCTGCTGGCGCGGCAGGATCGCGGCAGCGGCTTGTTGCCCAAGGCCGCGCAGTGGCTTGGCAAACATCGGAACGGCGGATACTGGGAATCGACCAAGCAGACCGCAATGGTCATTCAGGGACTCACTGACTACCTCACGCTGAGCGGCGAACTGGCTAACAGTTCCGATGTGGAGGTGCTGGTCAACGGCGCGAGCGTAGGGCGGCGGCACTTTGGCCCAGGCGATGGATTTGCTCTGCCGTGGCGCATCAAGGTTCCCGCGGCGCAGGCGGCAAACGGCGGCCAGGTTACCGTTCGCAAAAGCGGCAACGGCATTACCTACTGGTCGGCGGAAAGCGATTGGTACTCTGCGGATAAGCGACTCTATCAATCGGGTCAACTGGCGCTCAATATCACTCGCGACTATTACCTGCTCCAAAAGAATCAACCCAGGCCCACCGACGCGATCACTTACGATCTGGTCCCGCTCAAGGGTCCGGCGCATGTTGGTGATATTGTGGCTGTCCGCCTGGCGCTGAATGGGACGAACTGGAAGTATCTGCTGGCCGAAGATCCGATTCCGGCGGGCACGGAGTTCCTGCCCAACACAGGTCTCTACTCGCTAAACCACAAGCCGGACTGGTGGGCGGATTGGTTTACGCGCAAGGAATTCCACGACGATCGCGCGGCCTTCTTCAACACTGAATTCAACGGCCGCCGCGAGTACGTTTACCTGCTCAAGGTGGTCAATCCCGGAAAATTCGTAATCAGCCCGGCGCAGGCCGGACCGATGTATCAGTCGAACGTGGAAGCAACCACCGAGCCCGCAACCCTGGAGGTGCAGCCGTGATTTTATGCAAGGATTTAATTCACCGTTTGTGCATGGGCCGTCGCTGGGTTGTGGCGCAATTTGTTGGAACGCTGCTGTTGATGCTGGTGGGGATTGCGTGGACGCGCTTGCCGGAAAAACACGCATGGCAAGTGTTGCTCTCGCTGCTGTTGCCTCTGTTGCTGACGGCCTGCGCGCTGTGGTTGCAAGCCGGAACCATGCGCAGCTTTAGCGGTGACGACGCAAAGCGAGTCAAGCTGTTGTGGGGCGCGATGACGCTGCTGGTTTGGGTGGTGCTGTTCTGGGCGTGCTGGGCGATTCTGGATTGGTGCGACGACCGGATACCGCTGTGGGCCGGCTACCTGAATTCGCAGGCTCCGGCCCATGCGCGCGCGAAGCTATTCACGTATGAACACATTCAGCGTTGGCTGGTGATTGCGGAATGGGTGATGCGCTGGATCGCGGTGCCGGGGAAGATCATTCCTTACGCCGTGGCTTCGTCGCAATGGGGCTGGCGGCTGCCGTTGCGGCGCGTGCTGCGAATTTTGTGGAATTGGCGCTGGTGGCCTGCAGTGGTGCTCGCTGCTTTGTTGAGCGTATGGCTGCCAGGCTGGCTCTTTGCCGGGGAGCCGCATGGCACGGTCTCCGCGCAGATTTGGCGCGTTTCGCTGAAGCTTGCCGCGACTTACCTGCTGTCATTGGGCAGTTGGGTTTTGCTGCTGGCGTGGGCGGCGGTACTATTTGGGCGTCAGTCGTCCGCTGAGGAGCCGTTCTTTGTGAGTCTTGCGCTGTCAGAGGATAAGGGCCAACAGGATTCGGAAAAGCTGCCACTACCGGAGGGTAGCTAGAGCGCTTTGCGGAACGCCGGAGTGCAGCCAGTCGAGCACCTGTGCGCGGCCAAATCGATCGAGAAGTTGCTGCGCGTACCTGCCGGCGACTCGGTGCGCGGATTCCGACTCCGCTTCGCTAGCCGCATGGGCCAACTTGTCGTTGACCGAATCCAGAGATAGTGCCGGTCTTGGCCCTCGCCGCGCATCATCGGACCAGGCTTCTACCAGCCCTTCGCGCAGCCAGAGCGGAGTTTGAGCGGTGGCCTGTTCCTCGACGAGAGCGTGCAAGAATTCGTGGCGCAGAATGCTGGCAAGCAGTTTGCGGGCGGAAAGAATTCGCAGCGGCTGCACGGCGATCAGGTCGCCCTCCGTGAAGGCCGCCACCCAGCCCGGAGCCAGCGTTGCGTCGCGAAAAGCCGGAGTGGAGCGGTAAGCCCTAACCTCGATTGCCGCGCGAGGAGTCAGCCCGCTGCGGCTCTCAGCCTCGGCCAGCGCGCGAACCAAGGCTGGAATAAACGCTGCGTCCGCCGCCTCGCTGGTTTCCAATGTGAAACCCTGTGCGCTTATGCTCTGCCAGGGTGAGCCGGTGGTGACGTCTGCTATTGTTGCGCCGGGAAAATATTGCGCCAGAATCTCGCGATAGCTGCGGCCTTCACGCGCCATCTCCGCCGCGCCCGCCTGGCACAGGCCGACACCGTGACCCGAGCCGCGACCGTGAAAAAGAAATCCGTCGCCCTCTGCGCCGACCTCAAACCAATTGCTGCGAATGCGGTTCCAACCTAGCGCGCGGCCCACAGCTAGACGAAAACTCTCCGCCGGAACTCTCGTCCCTCCAACCAGCAGCATGGTGGCGCGGCCCGACTCGCCGCGCTGAACGACGCTCAGATTCTTCCATCCTGGCGCAACCAATCCCGCAGCGGAAAGCGCCTGAGTCAACTCCGCACGCGAAAGTGTGGCCGACCACTCGCCGGATGCAACGCGTTGGCAAAAGGGGTCGGCGCGCGAAACCAACAAGCCTCTCACTGCGCGATCGGACGCGGCCCGCCCCGGCCACACCTCCTCAGCCGCTGCCGTGCGTCCTCCGCAGTTCTGATGAAAGTACACGTCGGCACGAGTTCCGTGAACCCACAAAATCTCTCCGGCAGTAGCCAGAGCAGCCGCATGGGCTTCGCGTGTGGAGCGCCAACGCACCCATTGACAGTGGGTTGAGTCGCAGACATCGAATGCGGCGTGCCCGTGCGCCGGAGCAAGCGCAAAGCCGCGCGCCACCACCGCCAGCGCCTTGCGCGATTCAGGCGAATCCGCCGCGTCGCTTTCGGCGGCTATGGCAAGCTCAACGTAGCTCTCGACCGGCAGCGTGGCAGCCAGCAGGAGAGCACCCTGTTGTGCCGAAATCCTCAGCGGCCAAGTGAGCCGCAAGGATTCTCCATGAGCGTCAAACCGATAGCTTCCTGCCAGTAGAATCGAGGTTGCGGAGTGAGCCTGACCGTCCTGTTCCGTCCACGTCAGTCCCGCGCCTTTTGCCCGAATCGTAATGCTTCGCAGCCCGCGGGCGCGGCAGCTCTCGCACTCACGAAGGGTCGCTCCCGAAACAGGCATGATGACTGCTTCATGGTCGTGCCACAGAGTCCACACGCCCACGCGAATCGTAGAACGCGGAGCAGTCTGCGCCTGAGCCGCAGCGCAAAGGACGAGCAAGAAAATAGCCAGGGCGGCGCGCTTCATGGCTTCCTCAGCGGCGAATTCGCCAGCACGCTAGCCGCCACCTGAGCCGCATCCGAACCGCGTCCAGCAGGTAAATAAACAGCTACCACCACTCGCGGAGCAGACGCTGGAGCTAGGCCGACAAACCAGCCGTGAGTTCCTCCGCCGTTCTCCGGGCTGGCAGTACCGGTTTTGCCGGCAACCGGCACGCCGCCGAGTGATGCCGCGCCGGCCATGCCGAAGCTGGCCGAATCGGTCAGCCCTGCCGTTACGGTTTTCGCCGCAACTGTCTCCGGATGCGCCCCAAGCGCAATCGCCAGCGACCGGTATGCCTCCGCCAACTCCAGCAGCGTCACGCGAATTCCTTCAACGCCCAATGCTGCCAGTTGAATCTGCTCGCGAGTGCGCGGTTCGCGAAAATCGGCCAAGTTTTCATGCACGGACAACCCCGTGGCTGCCAGCAGACCGCGCGCGCTGAGCGCCCGGCGCAGTTCCTCGGGAGTCATCAATCCCGCCAACTCAGCAAAATAGGAGTTGCAGGACCACGTAAGCGCCTGCTGCGCATTCATTGGGACTGCCGCCGGGTGAGTACAGTTCAGCTCATGACCGCCAATCCGCATTTGACGGCTGCACGCAACCCTGCGCCGCGCGTCCCAATGTCCGGACTGAAGAGCAAAGTAGAGAATCAACGGTTTCAGTGTGGAGCCAGGTGTTGCCACCTTGCGGCCCGCTTTGCCCAGGTGGGAGGAGGCCAGCAAGCGCCCTGAGCTGATCTCCACCACCAGCACTCGCGCATCAGGGGCCTTGCTTACGGCCCGATCGATTGTGTTCTGCCAATGCGCCGCATCGCTTGCTTGTGCCCAGCTGGACCATCCAACGATTACGAGCACCGTCAGTAGCATCCCCGTTCGTCGCCACAATGACCGCATCTCTAAAGTATGAACCATAAACAATGAAAACAATGGTCGCAATCTCCAATCGGCAGCTGCGCGAGGGTGCTGCGATGGAGTCACTTGGCCACAGGCAAGCCTGATGTTCCTGAGAACCAGATATCAAGGAGCAGGAACGGTGCATTTCATAGAAATCGGGTTGTTCTTGCCACGTGATGTCTCGCTATATCATGCTTCGCGATCGTGTCGTCTCTTCTCTTTCGGGTATGGAGCGGGCGAAGAGAATCGAACTCTCGTAACGTCAGGATGGAAACCTGAACGGATCCGATGCCGGTGAGGGGAAGTCTTGGCACAAACGATTTGGCAGATTTGTAACTTGTTGATGATAAATTAGTTAAGTGGTGCCGGGAGGGGGGGGTCGAACCCCCATGACCGCAAGGGTCGACGGATTTTGAGTCCGTTGCGTCTAACTACAAATAACTGCAATATATAACTTTACAGTTGCGCGATTCTGAAATGTGTAACTTTATGTGTAAATTCTGCCAATTCCCTGATGGATTGCGTATCTGTTCGTGGCCGCATCATTTCCCCGTTCTGTTTCGGCTCGGAGACGATCCTGGCGCAGCTTAGAGCATTCTTCATCGCCGCGGAAGAGCGGGGCTCCCGCCAGAGGCTCCCTTTCAACAACAGATCGAACTCTACTCACACGCCCTGCGATTCCATAAAGGCCTCGCCGCAACAACGATTCGGAGCTATTCCAACCGGACACAGGTCTTCTTGAAGTGGCTAGCTGCGCAGGGCCGTGATCTTAGAGCTGTGTCCATGATCGATATTGATGGGTTTCTTACCGCAAAGCGCGCCGAAGGGTGGAAGCCCCGCAGCTTCGTCACCCAATGCAAGGCGATGCGAAGCTTCTTTCGCTTTGCGGAAATACAAGGTTGGTGCCCACCAGACCTCTGGCTGTCGATCCGTGGCCCCCGAGTCTCGAAGTACTCAGCGCGTCCCAAGGGGCCAACCTGGGTACAGGTCCGCGAAATGCTGAGGCTGACAGATGGGGTTAAGCCGGAGCACATTCGGGCCAAAGCCATCTTGCTCCTTTTGGCCGTGTACGGGCTTCGCAGCATTGAGGTCATTAACTTGCGTTTAGAAGACTTCGACTGGCGTGACGAAATACTGACTGTTCGGCGGGCTAAACATGGGGGCCTTCAACAATTCCCGATCCAATACGAAGTGGGAGAGGCAATCCTCAAATATCTTCGCCTCTCCCGCCCGCGCGTAGACGACCGGCATCTCTTCCTTGGCGAACGTCGCCCTTGGGGACCGCTTCTACACGATACGATCTGGAGGACCGTACGCATTTGAATCCGATCTGGAAGCTGCGCTACTTTGACGAGATTGAGGGAATCCTGAGCAGTGCCGAGGGGAGTTCGGTAGCGGGCGAATCGCAGATACTCATCACCACGCACGATCCAATGATGATCGGGAGTCTGAAGAGGGAGCAGGTCCATATTCTCCGCCGCGAGAACGGAACCGTTAGCGTGGATATGCCTGACGAGGACCCACAGGGCATGGGCGTGACTGGGTTGCTGAAAAGTGACCTCTTTGGCCTTTCTTCTACCTTGGATCGTGAGACAGAACGTCGACTGTTTCGTCGCAATGAGCTATTTGCAATCGATGATCGGACACTACAGCAGAATGAGGAAATGAATAGGTTAAGCGCCGAATTGGCAGACCTTGGATTCTCGAACGCCGACTTCAAAGACCCGTTCTACGCCATGTTTGTACGAAAGATGGCGAAGCACACTCGATTCAATAAACCCGAACTTACCCCGGAAGAACAGGAAGATCAAGACCGAGTTGCTGACGAGATTATCGATGAGATTCTGCTGGAGAAAGATGCAAGCAAATGATTTGGATTGACTTGGAGCATAAGAAACCCACTGACGTAAACATCCCCGGATGGTTACCCTGGAGTCAAGAGAAGTGGGATGGGTGGTTAGCGGAGTCGGCACGACTGACAGTCGAGCTTGCAGCATTGCAAGCTGCGGACAATGTGAAAGGCAGAAATGATCTCATCGACGCCAACTCTGATCATTGGGGAGAGCTGAAGCCTTGGTTGGAGGCCCTGTCGCATGGAAAGTGCTGGTTCTCTGAGACCAGAGATGAATTCTCACACTATGACGTCGAGCATTTTCGGCCCAAGAAGTTGGTGCGGGACACACTGGGGAGCGTTCGGGATGGCTATTGGTGGTTGGCTTTTGACTATACGAATTATCGTCTCTGCGGAAATGTCGGCAATCGGAAGAAGGGTAACTGCTTTCCGCTGCAGAGAGGCTCATTGC
>JBAPYY010000194.1:0-11979 GCA_049284975.1 Occallatibacter sp. | reverse complement strand
AGACCTAGGACACCCGGGACCCGGCCAAGCGCGTAGGAGCCAGAGAACTGTGGACATCAAGACTATCACTGACCTCTTTACTGCTGGTGCGACCGTTGCCGTCGCCCTCACAGGTGTCTTGGCCCTCATCTATGCACGCCGGCAACTGAAGGAATCACGGGAGGTTGAGAAGGTCAGGCATCTTGTAGAGTTCAACAAGGAACTTGACAGCGAGCCCATGGCTACATGGCGAAGGAGCGTTGCCGAGCAGCGCCTTCAAGGAGTCAAATGTCCAGATGAGGTCTGGAGACTGGTTGATTTCTTTGAGACAGTGGCGCTTCTTGTCCGGCGCGGCTACCTCGACTTGGACGACGCGTGGAACACATTCAGCCATTGGATGTTTTACTACAACGCCGCATTCCAAAATGAGATTGAAGAGTTTCGCAGCCGGGACAAAAACTATTACAGGGATTTCTGCAATCTCATAGAGAAGTTCCGTGAGATTGAGCATGCTAATGGCGGAACTAGCGATAGCCCGAATGATGATGAAATCGCGGAGTTCTGGGAAGAAGAGAAGAACTCAGTTGCCGGCTCTACTTTCGCGAAGCGTCGAGGTCCAAGGTTGAAAGGAAAGGTACAGACGTAGAAGAGTGATTCCATACTCTCATCGTCTACTTCGCGGGCGGGTGACCTGCATCCGAAAAGTGAATGACATTACCGAATCACGGGTGCCTATGGTCTCGATTTTGAAGCCCGGGAAGGCACAAACGCTTCAGCGAACCCATATTACTCCCGGAGTGTCGCCTTGTCGGAAGTGCTTGGCGTCCCAGAACCTATCCCGAGCGCGCCGAAGGTGGTTTGCCGAAAATTACCCTCGGCTGGCGCACACTGGCAGATAGAAGAAATGAACGCGCAACCTCTCGTCTGCCTAATCTGTTTGGGGTGTGGCCGGTTCAATATGTCGGATATCCGCCCGGCTTATACCCTTGGCCGCTGACCCCTACCCCCCTCGACCAAGGAGGGCAAATCCCCCCCAAACTTTGCAGATTGTTTATAACTCGTTTTAAATCAACACTGCTTGAGAGGCGCGCAGCCCGAGATTATCCCGCAAGATGAGATTTGGCCTCGGAAAATCGCTGGGAAAACCCGTATTTCACCTTGCCTTGAGGCCTTTTGAAGGGAAAAGGCAGGAAACCTGCAGACTCTGAACCCGCGAGATGCCGCATTTACAATAACAACTGTGCAGCCCGAAAAATCTTCGCCGATCATTCTCGCCGAAAACCTGACCAAGGTTTACGCGGCGGGCCGAATCCAGGTCAAGGCCGTGCGCCGAGTTTCGCTCGCAGTCGAGCGGGGGGAGTTTGTCGCCATTGTCGGGCCGTCGGGCTCGGGCAAGTCCACGCTTTTCTACCTGCTGGGCGGGCTGACACAGGCCACCGAAGGGCGCGTAGTCATTGACGGGGTGGATTTCGCCACGCTCTCCGACGCTGAACGCACGCGCCTGCGCAAGCATCGCATCGGATTTGTCTTCCAAAAGTTCAACCTTCTGCCTACGCTTTCGGCCATGGGCAATATCGAGATAGCCCACACGGTGAGCGGTAGCAAGCAGTCCATCGACCGGAAATATCTGGACAATCTCAGCGAGATGCTGGCCATCAAGGGCCGGCTCCATCACCGGCCGTCGGAGTTGAGCGGCGGCGAGCAGCAGCGCGTTGCCATTGCGCGCGCGATGATTACGCGCCCCGCCATCGTGCTGGCCGACGAGCCCACTGGTAATCTCGACACCAAGAGTTCCGACGCGGTGTTGCAAATGCTCTTGCGCTCCAACCGTGAACTGGGTCAGACCACGCTGATGATTACGCACAACCCCGAGGCAGCTTCGATTGCCAGCCGGATTCTGTATATGCGCGACGGGGAGATTGTGCGCGAGGAAAAAGGCTCGAGGCCCGGTTTTGCGGCGCAGATTGCAGGTGCGGCGATGGCAAATCCCGGCCCGGCAACCGCTGCGGTTTGACCTCATTTAGCAGCCCCGGTATACTCAATCTTGCAACTGCGGGAGTAGCTCAGTGGTAGAGCATCGCCTTGCCAAGGCGAGGGTCGCGAGTTCAAATCTCGTCTCCCGCTCCATTCCGCCCTCCGGATCTTTTCGGGTTGGCTACGGCGGCATGGAGCGTAGATTATTAAGGCAGCCCTGCCAAGGCGCGGTACCCAAGTGGTAAGGGAGAGGTCTGCAAAACCTTTATGCGCCGGTTCGATCCCGGCCCGCGCCTCCACAATTCCCAAGTAAATTCAATGTGCTCTAAATTTTAGGTCGATTTTCGCGCCTATCCACAGGTGCGGCTTTTTCGCACTCAATCGTGGTCAATCGGCGAAAATCGGGCTCAATTGGGCAGTGGGTCAGGCCAAAGTGAGACCAAACTTCAGTCGAAAATGGAGTATTTCCTAGAGTGCCGTCGCGGGTCTGGGTAAGACCTGGAGCTTGCCTGGAGGAAAGGCAAGCGAGAAAAGAAGGGGGCTGAAGTGACCGAGAATTGCGCAGAAACGAGTCCAAGTTGCCGGTTGACGCCCAACTGGATGGCGAACTGCCCACTTCTACTTGATAGTGGTACAGCTTCCGGCCAAAAATTTGGCCGCAATCGGGGCGATTGCTGTATCATCTGGGAAGTTTTTGAGCCACAATAGAAATTCCCCCATGTATCCGTCAGGCGCTGGCTTGTCGAGTTTGCCTGAACAGCACACAGGAATCGACTCTTTCCCCGCGGTAATTCTTCCCTAGTGCCGCAGCCCGCGTCAATGCAGGTCACGTTCATTCAAAAGCGAATTGGAGGGTCCTTGATGAAAGCACTGCTGAGTCTCAGAAAAACTGTGGTTCGAAGCACCGCGGTAATCGCTCTTGCGGTATGTGTATGCGCCGCTGTACGCGCGGACGACGTCGCCCAGACTGTGACACTGACGCCTTCCGGATCAAACAGCAACGTCACGAATGGCAACGTAGTTACGGTGTTCAGCGATCCGGTGGCGTTTAACAAGTTCAATTCGACACTCGGCACCCTGACCTCTGCCACTCTGACATGGTCTGGCACCGGCAGCCTGACTGTGAGTGGCAACATGGAAGGCCAGGCCATCATGTCGTACCAAACGTCGTCTGACACCGAGAGCTGGAACATCTATGGCGGCAGCACGGCGGTAGATTTTTCGATTTCCAGCAGTGGCGGCGAGAGTCTGAGTCTAGCGGGCTTGACGGGATCTGGCACCGTTAGTGAAGGCTCTTTCGATGAGACATTTCAGCTCGCAGAAGGTTACTTTCCGGCTGGGTTTGCCACCGGTTCCACCACGGGCGCTTTCACATTGACCTACGGCTATACTCCCGTCGGTGAGCCGGTCTCTCCTGCTCCGGAATTACCCAGTTTCACGTACCTCTTTACGGCATTGCTATTGTTGGGCCCGGTGATGCACCGCTGGGCGAAGAAGAATGCCTGAGTCTCGGCCTGCGGGTGGGGCATATCAGCCCCGCCCAGCACCGCACGGAACCAACGGGCCATGAATCTCTATAAGCAAAGACAGATCGCCAAGACCACAAAGACCCGCAGGACGATTTCGAGGCGACAGCGAAGCGTGCGGGCTCGATAAATATCTGCAAAATCTTTATGAGCCGGTTAGATCCCGGCCCGCGTCTCCAATCCTTTCAACAACTTAAATCCAATTTAGGGCAAGGGAGTTCTGTCGCTCTGGAGACGCTTGCGCCAAAAGCGAAAGCCCTCCGTTGCCGGAGGGCTTCGCGAGACCCGTGAAAGGGAAACCGCGTTGAATTCAAATTAACCTAAACGAGTCCAAAAGGTCAAGTCTTACCTGTGGAAAAATTTCTGTCGAGGCCATCGTACCGATCCACGACGGCCTTTCTGCTGCGCATTTAGCCGTTTTGGTTGCCTTCACTGGAATGAAGGGTGCGATAGCTTGCGTTGCCTTTCGACCAGACGAGCATCAACAAATCTTTTCCGTCCTTGCTCTGGCGCAATTCGTCTGTGAATTGGCTGGCAGACTCTGTCGGCTTGCGGTCAACCTCGAGGATGACATCGCCAGGCTGAATGCCTGCGTCATCGGCAGGGCTGGCAGGCCGAACGTTTTGAACCACGACGCCATGCACACGGTCGGGCACGTTGAATTGCTGACGGGCCTCGGACGTAAGATCCCCGACCTCCAGCCCAACCTTTCCGCTTGGATGCTCATCGTCGCCGCCGTTGCTCGCCACTTCAGAGTTGCCGTGAAATTCGCCCACCGTGATGTTCAGGGTTTCTGGCTTGCCGTCGCGCGTTACGCCCAGGGTAATTTTCGTTCCCGGCGCCATCTCCGTTACGGCAACTTGCAAAGCGCTACCGTTCACAATCTTTTGTCCGTTGAGTTCGGAGATCACGTCGCCGGTCTTGACGCCGCCGCGGCTTGCCGGAGAATCTGGCGTGACCTGAGAAACGATTGCCCCTGTGGTATCCGGCAGATTGAAGAAGTGAGCATTGTCGGGCGTAACGTCATTCATGGCAATGCCAAGATAGCCGTGCTCGACCTTGCCGCTCTTGATGATTTGCTCAGCTGTGGCACGCGCAATCTGCGAGGGAATCGCGAAGCCCGCACCGGCAAACGAGCCGCTGTTCGAAATGATGAAGGTGTTGATGCCGACGAGTTCGCCATGCGCGTTTACCAGCGGGCCACCGGAGTTGCCGGGATTGATGGCGGCATCGGTTTGAATATAGCCGCCCGGTTTGCGCGCATCATCCGAGTAGGGGTTTGGCCGGTTAACCGCGCTTACGATGCCGCGCGTAACCGAGAACTGGAAATAACCGAACGGGCTGCCAAAGGCCAGCACCGTCTGTCCCGGTTGCAGTTTGGTTGAGTCGCCCCACACGATGGCGGGAAGGTTGGTCGCGTTCACTTTGAGCACGGCAATGTCCGTCAGCTTGTCTACGCCGACGACCTTTGCGGTCAGAACGCGGCGATCGTTCAGCGTCACCCTGATCTGCGTGGCGCCATCCACCACGTGATCGTTGGTCACAATATATCCGTCCGGTGAGATGATGATGCCGCTTCCTACGCCGTGCTCGATTTGCGGTTGTGCAGGCTGCTGAAACATGGGTCCGAAGAACTGCTGCAGGCCCGGCGGAAGTCCCTGAATGGGACCGGAAGAAAACTCGTTGGAGCTGCGCGAGGTAACTGCGACGTTGACCACGGCGGGGGTTACACGCGAAGCAACCGCCTCCATGGCATGGTCGAGAGAAGTGAGCGGCGCAATGCTGTTGTCGTCCAACGGCGTTGCGGCGTGAACGCTGCCGTGGCCGGCGAAAATTACAGCGCCCAGTGCGAACGATCCCACAACCGCTCCGGCAGCGATCAACGTCTTTGCGTGTACTACTAAATGATTAGTTACTTGGGGCATGGTCATTTTCTCCTGGTTGAAGTTGCAGTTAGATTTGAACGATCAGCCAGCCGTTGGCAATGGCAACGGCGGCATACGAAGAGCGATGGTTCTGGACAATTGCGAATACCACGCGCGGAGGCGGTACGTCATCGTCCCACTCGGTCAGCACAATCCATTCGGCCTGATTCGGGAAGATTTGAGGCGGTTGTGCACTCCGCTTCAGTGCGGCTGCGCGCCGGTGGTTGATGTTATGCGAAGCTGGAAACGGCCTTTGTGGCATGACAGCCTTGACCAGCGTTGGAGAACCTGCAAATTCCGCTATGTTCCTTTCGCGCGGTGCGGATGTCGCGCCTAAGCTGGAAACCACCGTGGGACGAGCTTGCAAGTTCGGCTGCGCGATCGGAGCAAAGCTCACCATCTGCGGGCTGTGAGCAAGCGCAACTGCCACGGTGAGCACGCCGGCAATCAGTGCACCCGTCAAAACGAAGGTCCGCTTTCCGCTTGCTGGCTCATTGGGTTGCCGCAGAATTCGATGCACGCGGCGCACCAACTCCGACTGCCGCTCGAATGCGCCCAGTGCCAACGAAAGCCCGCGGCGAAGCATGGCGTACTCCGCCAGACGAGTCAGGCAAATGGCATAGGTCTTGCGGCCGCTGGAAAGCAGAACGCTGTCGTCGCAGGCCAGCTCGCGTTCCGCGCAGAGCTGGCGCTCGACCCAGAGCAACACAGGATTGAGCGGGAAAAGCACAAGTCCGACTTTTTGCAACAGATTGGTCCAATCGTCAGCGCGGCGCAGATGCTCCATCTCGTGACGGACAACTTGCGCCAACTCGAATGGATTCAGGCGCTCAAGCAGCTCGGGAGGAAGAATAATACGCGGGTGAAAGAAACCGCAGACGCTGGGGCGTTCCACTTCGGCGGACGTGCAAAGCTCCGCTGTGCGACCGGCGTTTCCGACCTTGAGCAAGCTCTCCAGGGCCGCGCCGGGAAATACTCTGGTAGCGCGTGAGGCCAGATGCCGCAGCCGAATGGCGCTGATGGTCAGTTGCGCCGCCCTCCACAGAGAGAGCATCGCCCAGACGCAAGCGATGGCGACACTCCAGCGCGGGTCAAGATGAAAAGGGGAAGCGTGAAATGTGCTGCTTGCGTATGGGTGCTGCGTGAACGACGGAAGAATGTTGAGCAGCATCAGCAGCAGGAAGACGATCATCCAGACAGCGGATCGTGCGGCAGCGCTCAGCCTGGTCAGAGAGTACAGGGTCAGCAGGCGCAGGCACAGCGCCACGCAGGCGGCCAGAATCGTTCCTTCCCAAATCGCGGAAAACAAACCGGCAGCGACTCTTGCGGACGCAAACAAAATTCCATGAAGCAGCGGGTCCATTTAAAGTCCCTCCTCTGCGTCCTGGGGCTTCGCATCGTCCGGCAGATTCGCAATCGCGTCTTTCAGTTGCTTCAACTCTTCGGGGCGGATCACATCGTCACCCAGCAGCGAAAGCAGAAGCCGTTCCCGCGAGTTGCCGAAAAACCGTTGCAGCACGTGGCGAACTTCTGACCGGCCAGCCTCCAGTTCGCCGACGCACGAAGTATAGAAAAAAGCCCTGCCCTCCTGCCGGTGGCGCACGTAACCCTTTGTCTCGAGAATGCGAATGGTCGTCAGCACGGACGTGTATGCCAGTTCCGTCTCACTTGAGGTCGCTGCTACCATCTCGGCAACCGTCGATTCTCCCCGGTCCCAGAGGACTTTCATCAGCCGGAGTTCGGCTTCGGTCAACGTGATGGATTTCTTGGGAGGCATAAAACTGAAGTTTCTCCGTGGACGATTCCGAAACGCCGTCCGTTGATCTTGCTGGCAATAAGACGCGCAACTAATCATTTAGTTATCAGTACAAAATTTTTCATTGATGGCCGCTTTCTTCGAGTCCGGGCATCGATTCCGCGAATTAGCGGGTTTGATATGGGTTTCAACCGGACTGATGCATTTCTCCTCAGTTTTCCACAGGGTGATGATTCTGGCGAAAACGAATCGAATTAGACACCATTTATTCACCTATTTTTTTGCGAGGGACGTGGTTCGCGCCTTCTTATCCACGCAAACTGTTGGCATAATTCAAACAAGAGCGGTTTCTCGCGAAGTGTTTCAGGGGAGACGATTACGAACCTCAGAAATCGCCCGACCGCTCACGGGGCATTGAAGAGTGACCAGCTATAGCCGCCAGGACGTGTTGCGCATCCTGCAAATCAGCTCCCGCCAGTTGCAGGGGTGGGAGCGAGCCGGCATCATTTCCCCGCTGCAGAATTACACCTTCCAGGACCTCGGCCAGTTGAGAATCCTGCGCGCGTTGCGCGAGGAGGACGTCTCGGTCAAGTCGATTCGCCATTCGATTGTCGCCATGAAGGCAGTGGCGGGCATGGCGAATCCGCTGCTTGAGGCGACAGTAGTGCGGACCGGAACACGGCTGGCCTTCCGGCACGACGGCGCTATGGTGGACCCCATCCGCCGTCAGTTGCTCTTTGACTTCGAGCGGCTGGAAAAGGGTTTCGGGCCGTCGGTCAGCTCAGAGCCATTAATGATCAAGCCTTCCGCGGAGAGTTCGTCAGGCGTGCAAGATCTGTTTCTGACCGCGGTGCAGGCCGAGGAAGCCGGCGAAAAAGCCCGCGCCATCAAGCTCTACCAGGAGATGATGGAACTCGACCCAACCTTCGCGCCGGCATGGATCAACCTGGGGACGATTCACTTTCATCTGCGCGAGTTTGACTTCGCCGAGCGGCTTTACCGCCGGGCGACGGAGATTGACCCAAGCTACGTGCTGGCATTTTTCGACCTGGGCAACGTGCTGGATGAATTGCAGCGGTTCGCTGAGTCGATTACAGCGTACCAACAAGCGGTTGCGCTGGCTCCCCGCTATGCCGACGCTCACTACAATCTGGCTCTGGCGCATGAGCGCCGTGGTGAAGCGCGTGCCGCGCTGCGCCACTGGCAGGCTTATGCACGGTTGGATAAGGGCGGTCCGTGGGCCGACCACGCGAGAGGGCAAATTCGCAAGCTGTTGGACCGGGAGAAACTCGGCATTGCATGGCGCGCGCAAAGCTTCATTCCGCCGCGCAAGGGAACAGCAGCGCTCAAACTGGTGAACGGTGAGAGTCAGGCCGGCTAAAGCGTATTCGCCAATTTGCTGTTCATCTTGGCCTGAAAGCCCTCAAGAACCTGGCCAGGGGCTGAAGCCCATCATTGTTTTGTTGCGTTTGCGGCACGACTAAAGTCGTGCCCTGACACAAGGCCGGTCGAATTGGGATTAACCAAAGACTACCTAGTCCCGGTTAGCTGCTCCTTGTTCCTTTAATTCCCGGATATCTTCGATCAATTGCATGACCTGTTCGCGCTTGCGGCTGCTCATGTCGAGGAAGCGGATGCCCACCGTGCGCCGGTCGTGGATGGCCTGAACGACGCCGCCAAGCCGGAAGGGCAGTCCTTCGACGCGGAATTCTGTTTCGACGCGTGTGTAGATGCCTACGGGAAAACGCCCGTCGGAACGGATGCGGCATCCGCCCAGGCTCAGGTCGAGAATGCGCCCTGGCAGCCACGAAGCGATGTTGATGAGATAAATAACAGCTGCGGTATCGACCTCCTGGCGCGATTGCACACGGCGTTCACCTTGAGCGGGTTTGGCGCGTGCCGGGCTCGGCGGTTGCGCCGCGACTGATGGCGCTGGAGCCTGAACCTGAGTTCGCAGCGGTTTTTCTTTTTCGGCCTGTAGCGCAGCCTTTGCGGCATTCTCCGCCTCAACCTCGCAGAGCGCCTCGACCAGATCTTCTCTGCGGCGCGCGGAGACTCCGAGAAAGCGAATGCCAGCCAAGTGCCGGCCATCGGTCCATTGGGTGGTGCCGCTGAAGCGAAAGGCAAGGCCGCGAACCTTGAATGCAACTTCGACGCAGGCCATTGATCCGGCGGAAAGCCTTTCTTTTGTGCACAGACGGCAGCCGTTCAGGCTGATATCGACGATGCGGCAGGAAACGGTGGAACCATGCTCAAGCAGCAGGAGACGGGCGTCTTCATCTACGCAATGGCGGGGAGCGGCCCGGCGGTTTTGCTGCCTGGTCGCAAGCTCTGCCGTCATTTCTGCTGATTCCATTGCGGTTGTTGCCTGCAATCCGGGAGGATCAGTGGCCTCCAGCGAGTTCCCACGGGCTTTGCGGGTCAGGCGCAGCGGCTTCACGGCCCGCCAGGCGGTCATAAACGTAAAGATCACTGGTGGTTCCCAACGCCTCGTTATATAAATCGACGGCGCCGAGCAACAGCTTTAACTCTTCCGTGAACCGGTGAATTGCGTGCAACTGAGTGGCCGTGGCAGGAATCTCAAATTGGGGTGTTTTAATGAACTTTTGATGGCCGCGGTCCAGCAGTCGCGCCACATGGCCTCCAACCAAAATTCCGGGAGCCACGGCAAAGGCAACGGCAGCGTCATGCGCTTTGGTTCGAGGCAGGGCCACTAGAACCGCCCCGGCCCCATGCTTGCTTACCAGTATGCCGTCTGCGACTTCGGCGTACGGCGCCACATCGAAGGAGTGCGCGCGCAGCGTCTCGAGAGTCTGATCGAAGTTCGAATTACGGGGTTTTCGGCTCACGGGTGCCTTCCAGTCTGGGAGGATGCTGAAGAACAAAGCACCCTCGTCATCTCAAATCTCGCACAACAGCGGCGCAGGCCGCAATTTTTGATGGAAACAAAGACTCTACAATCACAACCCGGCTCGCCGCCGCCCAAGCGCGTCCGCGGAGTGAAGCGAGTGCAGTCTGTGCGGCTGAACGCGGCGGTCTACGCTGCGATCCGCGCACATGGCGAAGAGACTTACCCGAACGAGTGCTGCGGCGTTTTGCTGGGCAGGATGTCAGCGCACGAGGGTTGGCAGATAGAGGCGGCGGTGCGCGCCACGAACGCCTGCATCGACACCGCTCGCAATCATTACGAAATCGCGCCGACGGAGTTGGTAAAGATTGCACGCGAGGCGCGTGGTCTGAGCCTGGAGATCGCTGGCTTTTACCACTCCCATCCTGACCATCCGGCTCAGTGGTCGCTGACCGACCTGGCCGAAGCCCACTGGCTCGGCTGCTGCTACGTCATCACGAGTGTCGTAAAAGGCAAGGCCATTGCGACCAACTTGTTTTTGCTGACCGGCGAGAGCGAGGAGGAGAAGCGATTTGAGCAGCAGGTGATTGAGGTGGGGACGTTTGAACAGGTTGTTGGTAAAAGGTCATTTTCTCTCCGGGGCTGAAGCCCAGGTCGATTCTGCTGGCCTTATTCGGGGGTTGAAACCCCCGTCTCCCTCCGAGTTGAAAGCCTTCGCAGCCTGTGAGGCCGGACCCTTTCAAAGGGCAAGTTAAGTGACAGCTCTCAGGTGAATATTTGCACCCGGTCGAGAAATCTCTTTACATCCCGGCGGTTAGACCGCTCTAATTACAACCACTTGGAGCAAACGCGCTTCCCTGGCTTCCCCCTCCTCCTTCGCGTCCGATCTCCGAGCCAAATCAAGGAGGTTTTACCCATGAACAAGCTCAGCCCCTTTCTGTTGGGACTGTCTCTCGTTGCTGCCGGCGGTTCGCTGGCCGCGGCACAAGGTCAACAAATGCCGGCCGCTTCGGCGCCGAAGTACATGCAGGTGATAGTGGAGTACACCAAGCCAGGCAAGGGCGGCGCGGCCCACGACAAAACGGAGAGTGCCTTTGTCCAGGCCGCAGCGAAGGCCAATTTTCCAATTCACTACATCGCCTTTAGCGCGATGTCCGGCAAGCCGCGGGCCATCTTCCTCTCGCATTTTGATTCCTATGCAGCCGTGCAAGCGGCCAACAAGGTTTTCGAGACGAACGCGGAGGAGTTCGAGCGCATCAACGAAGCCGATGGTGAGCTGCTGGAAAGCATCAATCAGTTGTACTTCAAATACATGCCGGATATGAGCTTTCACCCCAAGGCGCCGGACGCTCATATTCGCTATCTGGAAGCCCGCATTGTGCATGTTCGTCCCGGCATGGGGAAGGAATTCGAGGAACTGGTGAAGATGTGGAAGGACATCAATGAAAAAGCCGGGAGCGCAAACCATTGGGGTGCATATCGCGCGGAGTATGGCGAGCAGATAGGCTCCTATGTTTTCTTCACCGCTGACGATTCTTTGGCCGATATCGACAAAAGCGACGCCGAGGAGCCGAAGTTCATGGAGGTTATCAGCGAGCCTGACAGAAGGCAAGCACGTGAACTTCGCGCCGAGTGCATCGACTCCGACCGGTTTGAGGTTTACTCCGTCAATCCAGTACAGAGCTACCCTCCAGACGAGTGGCTTAAAGCCGATCCGGATTTCTGGGCGCCAAAGGCTGCCGCAAAGCCTGCGATGGAAGGAAAGAAACCCAAGCACGAATAGCTTTGCTCCAAACACAACCCTGGGAAATGCGCGAGCGGCTCCGGGATCCACGGAGCCGCTCGTATTTTGTTAACCTGTATTTGAACGGCAAGAATACCCGCTGCCTCCCCGTTGAATCATTCACAGCCGCATCCTTTTAACCCGAGAATTGGAAACCATGACGATCACGACAGAGCCGACCGCGTTGC
>JBAPYY010000193.1:0-1775 GCA_049284975.1 Occallatibacter sp. | reverse complement strand
CTATTGGAGGGCTTCATTCAGTGGCCTGAAGGCCACTGCTTCCTCCGACATTTCGCTCCTGCTCGGTCCCTCCGTCATTTCGCCAGTGCGAGCGCGGGTTAAATGTATTCATGCGGATGAGAATATCTGAAGCGGGAACGCGCGGTAGTTTATTCTTTTGTATACGCATATGAACGAAGAGATTCCGAATTTGACGGCATTTGACGAGGCTGCGCTGGACGAGGCATTTGCGCGGCTGGAGCGGCAGGCACGCGACAACGCGGCGGCGCTGGACTATTGGGAAGCGGTGGAAGCCTTTCGGCTGGAGTGGGTGGGCCAAAAACAGGGGCGGCTCAAAGAGATTTCCGGCCGGTGGCTGAAGGCTGCGCCGCCGGAGGCCAAGAAGCTCCTGGGCGTGCGCTTCAACGCCCTGAAGGCGGTGGTGGAGGGGCTGCTGGATGAGGCTCTGCGCACGGGGCAATACGGGAGTCGGGGCGACGCTGCGCTGAAGGCCGAGGCAATCGACATTACACTGCCGGGAACGCGGCGGTTGGCGGGCGCCGAGCATCCGATTACGCGGACGCTGAACGAGATTACCAGCGTCTTTGAGGCGCTGGGCTACTCGGTGGGCGTGGGGCCTGAGGTGGAAACCGACTACTACAACTTTGAGAGCATGAATTTTCCGCCGGGGCATCCGGCGCGGGACACGCAGGACACATTGGTTGTGGCGGGGCAGGAGCGGCGGCCGCAGAGAGACCGGCTGCTGATGCGGACACATACGTCGCCGGTGCAGATGCGGACGATGGAGCAGCAGCCGCCGCCGGTGCGGATTGTGATTCCCGGCAAGGTGCACCGGAACGACGCGGCGGACGCGACGCACTCGCCGATTTTTCACCAGGTGGAGGGTTTGTGCGTGGACACGAATATTACCTTCAGCGACCTGAAGGGGACGCTGGACCACGCGATGAAGGCGCTGTTCGGCTCGGCGGTGAAGACGCGATTTTTCCCGTCGTTTTTTCCGTTCACGGAGCCGTCAGCCGATGTGCAGATCAGTTGTATTTTTTGCGGGGGAAAAGGCTGCCGGAAGTGCAAGCAGTCCGGATGGATTGAGCTGCTGGGCTGCGGGATGGTGGACCCGGCGGTGTTTGCGTTTGCGGCGGAGAAGCAGCCGGGATACGATCCGCGAAAGATTTCAGGATTTGCATTTGGGATGGGCGTGGAGCGGATTGCGATGATGAAGTATGGGGTTGCCGAAATTGGGCAATTTTATGCAGGAGATATGAGATTTCTGGGGCAGTTTGCGTGAGGGGGCGGAGTTAGCCGCGCTACGCGCGTGTTAGCGGTGTTAGCGGAGTTAGACGTGGGCGATTGCGGGGTTGGTGATGGCGCGACCGAAGAGCTACCGGGAGTTGATTGTTTGGCAAAAGGCGATGGCTCTGGCGCGCGGAGCGTATGCGCTCAGCCAGGGATTGCCCAGGAACGAGGCTTATGGGCTCATCACGCAGATAAGGCGCGCAGCCGTGTCCGTGCCAAGCAATATTGCCGAAGGGCATGGGCGACTGACGGATTTACAGTTTCGGCATTTTCTGGGCAACGCGCGAGGGTCGCTGTATGAGATGCAAACCCAACTCGAATTGGCCGGTGGTCTTGGTTATCTTGACGAAAAGCTTGTGCGGGAATTGATGGATCAGGGATGGGAGGTTGCGCGATTGATTAACGGACTGGTTTCGTCCATGACTCGCGGCAAGGTGGGCGAGAACGGGGCAGCGAGGGCAACTGCGGCGAGAAACACCGCT
>JBAPYY010000192.1:0-1585 GCA_049284975.1 Occallatibacter sp. | reverse complement strand
GAACAGTTCAAACCCCTTCTTCGTCGGTGAGTTGGGAACTTCAATCCGCCCACAACCAGGAATTCGAAAGTCTCCATATAAATGAGTCCAACCGCTCACATCAATAGAGAGGAGAGTTTCTTATGGTCGATCATTCCCGCCGCAGTTCCTCGAAGACAGGCACTGACACTGCCGGCCTCTTTCACATTCGCTCGCTGACAGCAACGGAAGCCGTGGGTGCGGGTGTGCGCTCGGAAACGAGTGGAACGCTTGCACATGTGCCTTTTGCCTTCAGGTCAGCGTCTTTGCTCCTTTTCTGCTTCGTCTCGGTCTTTGCTGCCTCCGCCGTGGCAAGGTCGCAAAGTTTCGCAGTGCCGCTCCCCCTTATCCTCACTGCCGATCAGGATCACCAGAACATGATGGATCAGCTCGGTATCAAGGCTCTGCGGCCGGGACCGAGCGGCAACGAGAAGGCGCCTGACCACGCCAACTACGACGAGTTGCAGGCCAATCCGTTCGGAGATCTTCCAGACCCGCTTACGATGACAGACGGCCAGAAAGTGAACTCGCCGGAGATGTGGTGGACTCACCGTCGCCCCGAGTTGCTCGAATTGTTTTCGAAGTATGTATATGGGCGCGTTCCAAACACTGTCCCCAAGGTGACTTGGACAGTAACGGCAGTGGATCGCGAGATGATTGGGTTCACGCCTGTCATCGCCAAAGACTTGATGGGTGAAGTGGACAATTCTTCCGCCCCGTACATTAGCGTCCACATCCACATGACTCTTGTGACACCCGCGAATGCCAAGGATCCCGTGCCGGTTCTCATGATGTTCGGACACGCCGGATTCCCCTTTCCCAACGAGCCGCGCGGAGAGGAAATGGACCGCGTCAACAAGGTATTCAAGGCATTGCTGATGCAACAGGATCCGTCTCTCAGGGACGTGTTTGCGCAGCACCCGGCATGGCAACCGTTGAAGACTACCCCCATCCAGTTTCCGTCGTTGAACGAGGACGGTGATCCTCCAAACACCTGGCAATTGGTTGCGGCAGGTTGGGGTTTCGTATTGCTTGACCTGGCCAGCGTGCAGGCGGACAACGGCGCCGGCCTGACTCGCGGCATCATTGGCCTGGTCAACAAGGGTCAGCCGCGCAAGCCGGAAGACTGGGGCGCTTTGCGCGCCTGGGCATGGGGTGCGAGCCGCGGTCTCGACTACCTTGAGACGGATCATGCAGTCGATGCGAAGCACGTCGGCATCGAAGGTGTCTCGCGCTACGGCAAAGCCGCACTGGTCACTATGGCATTCGATCAGCGTTTTGCCATGGCCCTGGTTGGTTCATCTGGCAAGGGAGGAGCCACTCCGCTGCGCCGCAACTTCGGTGAAGCCGTTGAAAGCCTTACTGGCGGCGAGTACTACTGGATGGCCGGCAATTTTCTGATGTATGGCGCCTCCGATGCAACATTCGGCAGCAAGACTCCCGGCGACATCCCCGTTGACTCCAACGAACTCATTGCGCTTTGCGCGCCACGGCTCACCTTCATCAGTTACGGTGTCCCCGCGAAAGGCGATGCGAAGTGGCTCGACCACGGAGGCAGCTTCATGGC
>JBAPYY010000191.1:0-3501 GCA_049284975.1 Occallatibacter sp. | reverse complement strand
GGACCCATGTATTCCATGCTTGCAAGATGACCGTAGGCGATGCAGGCACGAGACGCCTCCACTGGTCGGACGTGAAGAGCATGGCGATGAAGTACACGCCGCAGAGGATGAAGCCATGCACGTTAATAAAGTGCCAGACGCGCGCGATGCCGATGGTATGCCGATAGCCTGGCGTACCAACGAGCGGAGTGATGTAACGGGCATCATCCTTGGCCGTCCAGAGCCGATCGGTCGGAACCTTGATCGGCGTCAAGCGTATCCACTCGCTGTTCGGCGTGCAGTCGTCGTTGAAATAGAGCCGGGGATGATCGGCGAGGATGGAGAAGCCGCTGCGAATGAGCATGGTGACGAAGAGGAAGTTGAAGAAGTGGGAGTAGCGGACCCAGAGCGGGAATCCGTGGGGTCCGGCGAAGTCGCTGGGATAGACGAGCGGGACGGGTGGAATATGCGGCAGGCCGGCCACGGCCATCTCAATCCACGCCGCGGCCACCAGCGAAGCGATTACGGCCGCAATTCCGATCAAAATCGAAGGGCGAATCCAGAGGCGGTGGCGTCGATCCGGGGGATAATGAACGGCGGCGTGTTCCGCGTCAAACTTGATCACTGTTTGTCTCCATTGGCGGTTTGGAACTCCGCTCATTCCGGATAGGCGCGCTTACATCCGCGTCGATCCTCGCCAGCGTAAATGCTTCGATCAGCGCACGAAATGACTTTTGTCACTCGCAATGTGTGAATTGATCTTAAAATTGCAGCTCAAGCGATACCGAGATAGACCCAGACGCCTGCCCGATCGCCGGGGGAAAATGCGCAGTCGCCGTCATCTCTGTGACTAAAGTCCCTGCAATTCGCTTCCCCTCATCTTACCTTCTCAATTGCTGTAAGTCTTTTTTGAATTCTTAAACGCGAATTGAGGCAAACCATGAGTTATAAGCGTTATTGGGTCGCGCTGGCCATCGTCATCATCGGATCTTTCGCCGTTCTAGGCGGTGTAGGGCGAAAAATGATCAGTCAGGCTCCTCCAATCCCGGATGTCTATACGACGGACGGACAACTTCTCTTTACCGGCACATCCATTACCAACGGTCAGGGCGTCTGGCAATCCATCGGCGGACAGGAGATCGGCACAGTCTGGGGCCACGGCGCATACGTCGCTCCCGATTGGAGCGCGGATTGGCTGCATCGGGAATCGGAGATTCTACTGAATACCTGGGCTGTCAGAGCTGGCGCCGCAAATTTCGAATCCCTCGGTCCCGATCAACAGGCCATCTTCAAAGCTCGCCTGATTCGCGAGATGCGCACCAACACCTACGATGCCGCGCGCAATCGCGTGACATTGAGCGCTGACCGTGCGGCGGCATTTGAGCAACTTCGGGCCTATTACACTGACGTTTTCGCATTAGGACGGTCCGAATACGCCATCCCGAGCGGTGCATTGACCAACACTGCGAAGCAACATCAACTTGCGGCGTTCTTTTGGTGGACTTCGTGGGCTTGCAGCACTAATCGTCCGGGCTCCGAGACTACGTACACCAACAATTGGCCGCACGAACCTTTAATCAGCAATGTACCGACATCTGGCGCCGTTCTCTGGAGTGTACTGAGCTTCGTCGGCCTGCTTGCGGGAATCGGTGGCCTGGTCTGGTGGTATGCATCGCAGGAAAAGGAACTGGTTCATGAGCCTTATCCAGAAAAGGATCCGTTCCTTGCATTCAAGCCAACTCCGTCGCAACGAGCGACACTGAAATACTTCTATGTCGTAGTGATTCTATGGGGCGTCCAGATTCTCATGGGCATCCTGACGGCCCACTACGGAGTCGAGGGCCATGGCTTCTACGGCTTCCCACTCGACAGGTACCTGCCTTATGCCGTCACCCGAACCTGGCATCTTCAAATCGCCATCTTTTGGATCGCGACGTCATGGCTGGCAACGGGTCTTTACGTTGGACCGGCTGTCAGCGGTCACGAGCCGAAGTACCAGCGGCTCGGTGTCAACGCACTCTTTGGCGCACTGATCTTCGTAGTCGGCGGATCGCTCGCCGGCGAATGGCTGGGCATTCAGCAACGACTTGGCAACATGTGGTTCTGGTTTGGAAGCCAGGGGTATGAATACGTCGACCTTGGCCGCTTCTGGCAGATTCTACTATTCGTCGGCCTAGTATTGTGGCTGGTGCTGATGGTCGCAGTTCTCAAACCCGCGCTGGCTCGCAAGAGTGAGGATAGAGCACTTCTAACCCTTTTCCTCATCTCCAGTATTGCTATACCGCTCTTCTATTCGGCAGGTCTCATGTACGGGCAGCGCAGCCATCTCGTTACTGCCGAATACTGGCGTTGGTGGGTTGTTCACCTCTGGGTTGAAGGCTTCTTCGAAGTGTTTGCAACCGTTGTGATCGGGTTCCTTTTCACACGGCTCAAGCTGATTGAGATCCGCACTGCAACCAAGGCCGCGCTCTTCTCCACCATCATCTTTCTGTCTGGCGGAATCATCGGGACGTTTCATCACCTCTACTTCGCCGGTGCGACCCCAGCGGTGATTGGGTTGGGCGCGATCTTTAGTGCATTTGAAGTTGTACCGCTGACCCTGATCGGCTACGAAGCATGGGAAAATATTCGCCTTGCGCAACCGACCAAGAAGTCTCCGTGGATCGCCAATTACAAATGGCCCATTTACTTCTTCGTCGCGGTCGCGTTCTGGAATCTTGTGGGAGCAGGTCTATTCGGATTCCTCATCAATCCGCCGATCTCCCTCTATTACGTCCAAGGACTCAACCTGACTCCAGTCCACGGTCATACCGCGCTATTTGGAGTGTATGGAATGCTCGGTCTTGGCCTGACTCTATTCTGCCTGAGGGCACTTAGCCCGGGTAGAAAGTGGAAAGAGACCCCCTTGAAGCTCTCTTTCTGGTCGCTGAATTCTGGCTTGATCTTTATGGTCATCCTAAGCATGCTGCCAGTTGGACTGCTGCAAGCTTGGGCGTCGATTGAACGCGGTACCTGGTACGCGCGCTCGGCGGAGTTCATGCAGTCTGGCACAATGCAGACTCTTCGTTGGATGAGAGTTCCGGGAGATATTCTCTTCGCGATTGGTGCGGCGCTGTTCGCCTGGTTCGTACTTGGATTGCTCACTGGCCATTCGTACAGCAAGGAGGGATCAGGCATAGCGAATACATCCTCGTGCGACCAGAACGAAGAACATTTTGTCGCCCTCGCCGGTCGCTGAGCCAGTTTCCCCCGCATCTCACGCGGCGCCCTTAATGACTCTACTAGCATCAAGGACGCCGCAACCCGATTGGAGAATCCTGCCGCCGCAAGGCAGGCATCTGTTGGAAAACGTCTAATTGGCAGTAAAACCGGCTGCTCGGAGATTTGACTACCCTCCGGCGCGAAGCAGCCAACCCAGTTTCAAGTTGACGAGTTGCCGACTGTTCGGCCAAGTGTTCTGCGTTCAATGCTCGATGAGCACATTGACGGATTATGCGTGAATCGAGAAGCATAACCTGTGGC
>JBAPYY010000190.1:0-2009 GCA_049284975.1 Occallatibacter sp. | reverse complement strand
TCATAATTCTGCAAGTGGCCTGCCGGACTCCACTGCGGAAGAGAATGCCGCCTGCAATACCCTATCGGTAATCTTCGCACTTTCTATAAATATAAGTAGAATCGCCCACAAAAGAACGATTTAACCTCCGCAAAACTAAACCTATGCGTCCATCCCTCTGTCGCAGCACAATCAGTCGAAACCGCACCCAAACCGATTCAGACGACGGCTAGCGGCTCACTCCTTTTGCCGGCCTGCGCGCCGAGTTGCGGCCCACCCCTCTTTGACGAACTGGTGCGCACGTCCCACAGCCAGCGAGCCGGCCGGCACATCCTTGGTAATGCAGGAGCCGGCCCCGACGTAGGCCCCATCCCCAACCGTTACCGGCGCCACCAGCGTGGTATCGCTGCCCACAAAGGCGTCTTTGCCGATGTGCGTAATGTGCTTCAGAACCCCGTCGTAATTGCAGGTGATGGTCCCCGCGCCGATGTTGGTGCGCTCGCCCACCTCGGCATCGCCCAGGTAGCTGAGGTGGCCGGCCTTGGCGCCTTTGCCAAGCTTCGCCTTCTTGGTTTCCACAAAGTTGCCCACATGGGCATCCTCGCCGATCTCGCAACCCGGACGCACACGCGTGAAGGGGCCAATCTGTGCGCCATCCGCGATTCCACTTTCGGCAAGCACGCAACTTTGGCGCACCAGCACATTGTTGCCCAGCGTGCAATCCTCAATCACCGTGTAGGATCGGATCCGGCAGCCTGTGCCTATCTTCACGCGGCCCAGCAACTGCACAAACGGCTCAATTACCGTGTCGGGAGCAATCTCCACCTCGGCATCGATCACCGAGGTCTCAGGCCGGAAGATGGTCACGCCCTCCGCCATCAGCCGGTTTGCGGTATTGGCACGCATTGTCGCGTCCAGCGCCACCAGCTCCGCAATGGTGTTCGCGCCCAGAACTTCGCCCCCATCAGCGGCCTCAAGGGCCACCACGCGCTCACCAGCCGAACGCAGCAGTCCGGCCATATCGGTAAGTATCAACTCATGGTTGGCATTGTTGGCGTCCAGCAGATCAAGCCGAGCCAGCAGCGGGAGGGTCTTGAAAGCGTATATCCCAGAATTAATCTCGCCAATCTTTTGCTGCTCAGCCGTCAGTGCTTTCTGCTCGACAATCGCCTCGACTTCCGTAGACTTTGCGGACTTGCGTACAACCCGCCCGTAGCCCGTGGGATCCTCCGGTGCGGCGGTAAGAATAGTCATCGCCGCCTGCTCCGCCTGATGAAATTCCCAAACCGCCAGGATCGTCTCAGGTCGAATCAGCGGCACGTCTCCTGAGAGCACCAGAATGTTCTCGTAGCCGGTGATAGCCTGGCGCGCGCATTGGATAGCGTGGCCCGTGCCGCGCTGCTCAATCTGCTCCACAAAGGCCACGCCGCTAGAAGCTACGGCCGTCAGCACCTTCTCCGCCTGGTGGCCAATCACAACATAAATATCAGCCGGCGCCACAATGCGGCTGGCTGCTGAAATCACATGTGCCAGCAACGGCTTGCCGCCAATCTCGTGCAGTACCTTGGGCCGCTGCGACTTCAGCCGCGTCCCCTTGCCCGCCGCCATAATAACGACCGCCAGCTTTCCTTCCGTTGCCAACCTACGCCTCCTTACAAGCGGCCCTTGTAACACCCGTGACATCCTAACTCTTCAGCGAAAACAAAAGCGCATCGAGTATCCGGCCTGCGCTCACCAGAAGAGTCGCTGTACTTAGTTTACTGTTCATCCCCTGAGCCAGTTCTTTTCGGCATCGGAATTGTAATGTCCAATGTCCCAATCGGCCCCATCTTCAGTTCTTCCAAGGACGGCTTGATCTCCGGCCCGTTGCCCACCACCAGCACGGCCAGCTTGTCTGTGTGGATGTATTTCTTTGCCACGCGGTCCAGGTCAGCCAATGTCACTTTTTCAAGCGCCGCCTTGTATGTCTCCAGATAATCAGCCGGGTAGCTGTAGAACTCCAGCCGTTCGCGCTCGGCTAACACCTTCTC
>JBAPYY010000189.1:0-4662 GCA_049284975.1 Occallatibacter sp. | reverse complement strand
GATTTTAGAACCGGAAGACAATTGTTGCAGCACGGTGTTCAGGCTGTTGTTTGTGTTATTCAGATTGTTCTCCGCGTAAACGGCGGAGAGGTTATTCAAGACACCCAGGGACATGGGGTTCTCCTTTGGGATGCGTGGATTTGCGGCCCTCCCCGGAGGCGCTCCCATATTTTTTACCAACCCTGGGTCGCTGCTTCCGGTGCGGTTACCGCCGCATCTTGCCCCTTCTTCGGCGTGAGAGTGAGGGACTTTATCACTTCGGCTTTTGTGTCCCAGCCCGGACACTTTCTCTTCAAGTTTGCAAATTACTTATCCTTACCTGTCCTCCGCCGATAAACACCGCGAAGGAGTTAGGCGCGATGATCGAACTTACCCGGCTCAATGGCGCACCGATGGTGCTGAACAGCGATTTGATAAAGACCGCTGAAGCGTCTCCAGACACCATGTTGACCTTAATCACAGGAGAGAAACTGATTGTGCGAGAAGACACGACCGAGGTGGTGGAACTCGTGCTTGCCTACCGCGCGCGACTGCTCGCATCGGTCGCCAGGCAGCTGCCTTCCTATGGCGAACTGCAGCGCGCAGTCTCATTGACCAGCCTGGATGTTTCCGGCCAGCCAAAACCTTCGTCAGCGCCGCCCGGACCTAAGCCACTTTAGGACCATCGGGCGAATAATATCGCTCTCCGCGCAAGATTTTTAGAGGATCATTTCATGGATAAAGGCAGTATCGGCGGAGTCTTACTGGCCATCGCCGGCATCGTGGCCGGACTGCTCATCGAAGGCGGCAACCTGGGCCAGATTGTGCAGCCGACCGCGGCGCTGATTGTCTTTGGCGGCACCATGGGCGCGGTGCTGCTCCAGTTCCCGCTCCCTACGGTGCTGGCCGCATTCAACAGCCTGGCGCACGTATTTTCCGCGCCTCGCAAGCACAGTGACCAACTCCGCCAGCAACTGGTCGCCTTCGCCAATAAGGCCCGCCGCAACGGCGTCGTCTCGCTGGACAGCGATCTTGAAACCATTCGCGACCCCTTTCTAAAGCAAGCACTCATGCTGGCCGTCGACGGCACCGAGCCCAACGAATTGCGCAAGATTATGCGCGTCAGTCTCGACTGCACCGCGGACAACGAAGAACGGCTCCCGGCGGTCTTCGAGTCGGCGGGAGGATTCTCGCCCACCATCGGCATTCTGGGCGCGGTTCTGGGGCTCATCCAGGTGATGAAGAATCTCGAAAATATTCAAGAAGTGGGCAAAGGCATCGCCGTGGCCTTCGTGGCCACCATCTACGGTGTGGGCATCGCCAATCTCTTCTTCCTGCCATTTGCCGGCAAGATGCGCATACGGATTCACGACGAGCACCAGCGACGCGAGATGATGCTGGAAGGCGTCATTTCCATTCTTGAGGGCATGAATCCGCGCATGCTCGAAGTCAAACTGGCCGGCTTCACGAACAATCCCCAACAGACACAAAAGGAGCGCGCCGCATGACAAAAGAGCGGCGCAAGGCCAACATCAGCCGGGATCGCTGGATGGTCTCCTATGCCGACTTCATTACCTTGCTTTTCGCTTTTTTCGTGGTGATGTACGCTTTCGCCAAAGCCGATCAGAAAAAACAGATGCAGGTGTCAGCGTCCATCGACTCGGGGTTCAATTCGCTGGGAGTCTTTCCCGATGCCAATCCCGGGACTGCCAAAGGCGCTATCTCCTCGCACACGGCTACACCCATGAACATTGTTATGGACGAAAACGTGGTGTCCCCTGCCAGGATCAAGGATGACCTGGAACACGTTCGTCGCGAACTGGAACAGAAACTATCCAATCAGATCTCGACGCACGCAGTCTCTATCCAGATGGGCCGTGACGGACTTATAATCAGCTTGCGTGAGGCGGGATTCTTCAGATCTGGTTCAGCCACGCCCAAGCCTGAATCGCTCCCCGCTCTCCGTCAGATTGCCGCCTCGCTGGGGCATTCGCCTTATGATCTGCGCATCGAGGGCCACACTGACAACATTCCCATTCACACCACGGAATTCGATTCCAACTGGGAACTTTCCTCGGCCCGCGCCACGCGCATCGCCCGCTTCTTTATCGATTTGAAGGCCATATCTCCCGAGCGTATCTCGGCTGCAGGCTATGCCGAATTCCACCCTGTAGCGGACAACGAGACGACCGATGGCCGCGCGAAAAACCGTCGCGTCGATCTGGTTATCTTGCCCCGCACCACCATCGATCTGTCTGCTCCAGAAGCTCCGCGGCCCACGGGAGAATGGCGAAGAATCGCCGACGACAATGCAGGTGACCGGCATTAATCGCAGGATCAGGCTAGTCACGATGTCGAATGGATAATAGCGCTATGTGTTGTCGGCCAACAACAGCCTTAGATCGCGCAGATTGTGGCCTGTGGGGCCGGTGACCACGGCATCGCCCAACGCTGTGAACATCGGGCAGGCATCGAAGGCAGCCAGCGACGACTTCAAATGGAAACCAAAGGTATGGGCGCGGGTCACGGTAGTGGGATCGGCCACAGCGCCAGCCGACCGCGTGTTACCGTCAATGCCATCGGAGCCGGCGCTGAGCACGGTTAGCCGTTCTCCGGGGTGGAGCTCCAATTCAAGAGCGCATTCCATTACAAATTGCTGGTTGCGGCCTCCGGCGCCGGGGGTGCGGTCGAGCTTGACTGTCACTTCGCCAACAGAGATCAGGCACAACCGCGGATGAACAGCGCGCAGCGCGTGGAATCGCCCGAGCAGATAGCGGGCGGCATCTGCGTAGTCCCAGTCGTCGCAACTGTTATCAACCACCACGTAGTAGCCAGCCTTCTGCGCCAGTGCGCGAGCATTCTCCGCAAGGTCGTGGCTGCTGAGCAAAAGCTCAAAGACGGATTTGCTGAAGGCATCTTCTTCGCCGCTCATAACAGCGGCTGCGGTCACCCGGCGCGCAGGCAAGGCATCGGGCTTGGGGAGCCTGGGAAAAAAGGGTGGACGCCAACCCTTGTTGCCAGGCGACTCGGGCAAGTCTTCGCGTTCAAAGAACGCTCGTATCGAAGGCGGCAGCTTTGCCTTCAGATCGTACTTTTCCAGCAAGTCGCGCACTTCGGCCACTGTGGAGTGATCAGGAGAAGTAGGGCCGGAAGAGAGCGCGTCGAGCGAGCGCAGTGGGACATCGGGCACAAGCAGGCTGACCTTGCCGGCTTCCGGCGCAGCAATCGCAAGCCGGCCTCCCTTGACCGCGGAAAAATGCTTGCGCAGGGTGTTCACCTCGCTGATTGGAGCACCCGAGGCCAGCAGCAACTGATGGAAGGCGATCGTGTCGTCGAGCGAGATCTGCGGGTCAAGCGGCAGGTCGAACATAGCCGAGCCTCCACCTGAGATGAGGAAAAAGATGAGCGTATCCTTCTTCGCCTTCCTGAGCATGACCAGTGCGGCCCTGGCAGCCGCAAACGACTCCTCATTGGGAAGCGGGTGACCACCCTCGAAGTAACGAAAGCGCCAGTTCCGCCTCTTCGGGATCTGGTTGGAGCAGAAGATGCCGCGCAGGCCCTTGCGGCGAGTCATGCGGTCAAGGAGCGTATCCAGCATAGGGCCGGCGACTTTGCCTATCGCGATGACGAGAATCTTCTTGTAGTCGGAGAGATTGATGGAGGCTGGCCCACTACCATCGGGAATCAGGCGTTGCAGCGTATTACCCTCAAACCGAATACGGCGATCAAAGGCTGAGGCAATGTTGCACGCCTCAATGGCGCCGGTGAAGATTTCATTGGCCGTGGCGTGCAGAGAATCAAGTGAAGAGTCGGTGGCCAAGGTCATTGCAATTGCTCCTTCATCCAACCGCTGAGCGACAACTGCATCGGCTCGAGTTGACCGGTAAAAAAGTGATCGGCGCGGGGAAGAAGCACCAACTGTTTTGGATCGGCGGCAGAGTTGGCCACCTGTTCCAATTGCGCCGCTGGCGCAAACTGGTCATTTGCTCCGCTCAGGAAGAGTTTGGGAATGGTGCAATTTTGCAGATGGGTATAGCTGTAATCGGTGCGTTCGGATCTAATGGGCAGACCCAGAAGCGCCAGCGCGAGCACAGTTTCCGGACTCCGGGAAGCTGAACAACAGGCGCTGAGCGCCATCATCGCGCCAAAGCTGAAGCCAACCACCACCAGCGGGCGGCGATATTCGTTTTCAAGCCATTTCATTGCCGCGAGCACATCGCCAACTTCGGCCTCGCCGTCGTAGACGCCGCTGCTCAACCCCATGCCGCGAAAGTTGAAGCGCAACACCGGCCAGCCCAGTCCCCGCTCCGGGTCGTTAAGGGCCTTCATGGCGTGGTAAACCACTTTGTTATTCAGGGTCCCGCCGCCAAGCGGATGCGGATGGCAAACCACCGCGGCAAACGGCGCATCGTGCGCTCCTTCGTTCACCAGCGCCTCCAACCGTCCGGCCGGACCACGCAAATCCACGCTGCGCAGCGCGGCTGGCGCGGGGGTGGGTGTAGTTTGAAAGGGGGCGAGTATCGTGGTCATACCACTTACCATTCTACGCGTTCTGGGCCTGTCCGTCCCAATCCGGGTAAGCCTTCCAGGGAGTACAGATTGCGCTGACTGTTCTGGGTCCCAAAGAAGGCAGCCCGGTATTTGTGAGAACGTGAATGACCTTGTACGGTATTCTGGCAGCAC
>JBAPYY010000188.1:0-5634 GCA_049284975.1 Occallatibacter sp. | reverse complement strand
GGCGTAACCGTGCCCCATGCTATGGCGCCAGCCGAGTTCAAGTAGTCTCTTCATCGGCAGAAGGAATCGCTCGCCTCTGTTCCCGGTTGTGAGCGTGCGATAATGCGAGACGGAGGAAACTTAGATGAAATCTCTTCTCTGGATTGTTTTTCTTCTTTCTGCTTCTGTTGTGAGCATTGCGCAGAAGGAACCTGCGAAGGAGTATCCGATCAAGGTGCACGTAAGTTCTTCGGAGCAGCAGGGTTCTGGCATGGCGCAAATTCAGATACTGCGCGTTGTCATCGATGGGAAGAAGTATCAGTTGATTTCACTTGGCTCAAGACCCTGGGCGTTTCCAGTGGGTGACTATCGGGCGCGTATTACCAAGGATAAGGCGATTGAGGGCGGGCAGTACGACCGGCGTTATGAGCTCATCTTTCCCGACGGAAAGACGGCGCAATATGAGGTAGGGGGCGAATCGGAGTAAGGGTAGGAAACATCAACAAGAATGTTGCGACAACCACTGTCAGCGCGGATCGGCGCGAGAGATGCCAGCCGCCGCGACCTGAGTGGACTTCGGAGATACCGTTATGAGCCAGAATCCGTCCAGCACGACCTCAGCAATTCCCGCCGACAAACTCGTGCGCGTCACTTTTCAGCCCGAGGGCCGCACAGTTGAGTTTGAATTCGGCAAAATGCCTTACGAGCATCACGGCAAGCCTATGTCGTTTCTCGATGTGGCGGAGAACCACGAGGTCTTTCTCGATCACGCCTGCGGCGGCGTCTGCGCCTGCACCACATGTCACCTGTGGATACAAGATCAGGCGGGCATCAGCCCGGCCGACGATGATGAGCTGGACCGTCTTGACATGGCCGCCGACCAGCAGTTGAATTCGCGCCTGGGCTGCCAGGCCGTCATCACACGCCCCGGCAACTATGTGGTCGAGATTCCCAAGTGGAACCGCAACATCGTCTCCGAAGGCAAGCCGCTGACCCTCGCCGAGCAGAAATAATCGGGTGCCCCACCCTCGCCGCGTTCTTGTTTTTGCGGCTAGGGTGGGATGCCATGAGAAATAAGGCCTCACTCATCAAGGAGAATCCCCATGCCGCGCGAGATTCATTGGACCGACGCCGAGGAGATCGGCATTCAACTGCAAGAGAAATTTCCTGACCTCAACCCATTGACGGTGCGCTTCACTGACCTGCACAGCTACGTAACCGGGTTGGAGGGCTTTGCCGACGACCCCGCCAAGTCCAACGAGGCGCGACTCGAGGCCATTCAGATGGCCTGGCACGAGGAGTTTGAGGACGCCCAGGAATAGATAAGCCGCGATCCAGCAACAGCTCTGTTCTCGCGGCCTACGGCTCATCTCCGCTCGTAATCTTCCCGTTCGCTCCAGCCAAAAGCTCCTTCAAAATGTTGAAACTCACGCTCTTCCCCCGGCACAAGGTAGACGCTGACCACATCGAAGCGCGCGGGCGGGGCAGTCTCCACGGCCAATTGGCTGACGTACCTGCGAGCCAGGCGGCGCAGCGTGTTGCGCTTGTGCGAGTCGACGGCGATCTCTGCCGGCGAGGCATCGCGTGCGGTGCGCGTCTTCACTTCAACAAAGCACAGCATCGGTCCCTGCCACGCGATGAGGTCAATGTCGCCCGGCACGTCGCCTGAAGACCAGCGCCGCGCCGTCACGGTATAACCCTTGCGCCTCAGGTAAGCGAAAGCCGCGGTTTCGCCGTCAATCCCAGTGGCCAGATGTGCGGCCACAGATTCATTCTGTCCTCGTTGCCGCGCAACCCAGGCAAGTCCAGCCAACGTGCGCTCCAGCCAGCCACGCCGTACGCTCTTCAGTTGTCCCATGGAACACCATTCTCTCGCCGGACGAGCGAAAGGCGCAAATCCGGCTTAAAGCGAGACTTATTTCCAAAGTGGAACCAGCCAGTCCGCCTATGGGAATTCTCCGTAAAAATCAGCGGATTCAGAGCCCCCATCTCGCTCGACCAGCGGCGAAATAAGCGAGACTGAAGTCTTGCAGGAGGAATGCTCGGTTATGGCCCATGGGTTGTTCGCCACTCTCTTTTCACGGCACAGTACGCAGGCTTTGCCTGCCTCAATGAATGTTGACGCGGACATGGAATCCCGCGCCGATGCGATGGTGGATCACAGCTTTGAATATGCACTGGACGCACTGCCGTCCAATGCGATGTTCTGCGACCGCGACCTAGTCTTGCGCTACCTCAACCGCGCATCGCGCCAAACCCTCCTCGCACTCCAGGAGCATCTGCCCGTGCCCGTGGACCAAATCGTGGGCAAATCGATCCACATCTTCCACAAGTCTGCGCAGAATATCGATCGCATTCTCGGCGCTGGCCGGCATCAGGGCGCGCATCATCTACCCTACAAGGCGATCATTGCGTTGGGTCCGATTAAGCTTGATCTGAATGTCGAGCCCATGACCAGCGAGGACGGGCAATTTGCAGGCGCCGTGGTCGTCTGGGGCATCAGCACGCAGGAGGCCGCCGATGCGCTCCGCGCCGCGCAGGAGGCGCAACGCAACGACATCGATCACCTCAACGGCAATCTGCAGATGGTGGCCACGGCCACGCACCAGATCGAGACCAGCATAGCCGAAATCGCTAGGAATGCAGTGGACGTATCGCAAGCTGCGGAGAAATCGCGCGCCGCCAGCGGAGAGAGCAAAACAGCCATTGAGAGCCTTCGCGCGTCCAGCAGCGGAGTGGCCAAGGTGGCGGGGTTGATTGCTTCCATCGCCACGCAGACCAGTGTGCTTGCGCTCAATGCCAACATCGAAGCAGCCAGGGCAGGCGCGCATGGCAAGGGTTTCGCAGTTGTGGCCAGCGAAGTGAGAAAGCTGGCCGAACAGACAGCCTCTGCCACAGCCGAGATTCAGGCCAAGGTGACTGCTATCGGCGTGGACGTAACCACCGCCATGAGCGCAATCGATCAAATCTCCTCGCAGACCGAAGAGCTCTCCGGTCTATCGAACCAGATGGCCGCAGCTGCCGAAGAGCAACACATGGCCGCACAAGAGATGGCGCACAATCTGGAGCGCGCAGCGCATCGCACCTCGGAGATAGCCAACAAGCGTATCGACGAAAAACCGCTGTAGCGGACGTCGCTGTCTCCACCAAACTGCCGAGGAAAGAGAAAGGCTGGCAGGCCGCGGCTAATCAATAGCCTCTGTCTGCCAGCCGCTTATCTATTACAGAAGCGCGCCCTTCTTCATGCGTGCGACTATTCCTTCTCCACCAGAGTCAGCGCATCTTCCAGAATATCCAGCGCGACGCTTGCTTCCTGTTCGCTGACAATGAGCGGCGGGCAAATGCGAAGCGTGTTTTCGCCGCAGCCGAGAATCATCAGGCCGCGTTCGAAGGCCAGGCTCACAATGCGGTTGCGAATGTCGCCGGCGGGCTCGCGCGTTGCCTTATCCTTCACCAGCTCAACGCCAATCATCAGGCCCCGTCCGCGCACGTCGCCCACCAGACGGTGAGTTTGTTTCCAGCCCCGCACGCGTTCCATGATGAACTCGCCCACGCGTGCCGCGTTGGCAATTCCCTCGCGCTCCAGAATTGTCATGGTGGCCAGTGCCGCCGCAATGCTAACCGGGTTCCCGCCAAAGGTCGAGGCGTGCGAACCGGGCAGCCAATCCATAATCCCGGCGCGGCTCACGCAGGCGCTCAGCGGCATCCCGCTGGCGATGCCTTTGGCCATGCAGATAATGTCGGGCTCCACGCCAGTGTGTTCAATCGCCCACCATTTGCCCGTCCGCCCCATGCCCGACTGCACTTCGTCGGCCACCAGCAGAATGCCGTGCCGGTCGCAGATTTTGCGCAGCTCGCGCATAAAGTTGTTGGGAGCCACCACGTACCCGCCTTCACCCTGAATCGGCTCAACGAAAATCGCAGCCACTTCCTCGGGTGCGAGCACGCTCTTGAATAGCTTTTCCTCGATGAAGCGCGCGCAGCCCATGCTGAAGGCCTCCTCTGCCTCCGCGCCGCCGGAGCAGCCGCGATAAGCGTACGGATAGCGCACATGGGTCACACCGGGGACCAGCGGCGAAAACCGTCTTTTCTGTTGCGGCTTCGAGGCGGTCAGCGACAACGCGCCCATGGTGCGGCCGTGAAAGGCGCCCAGAAACGCAATGATGTGCTGGCGGCCGGTGTGATAGCGAGCCAGCTTGAGGGCGCACTCCACAGCTTCGGCACCGGAGTTGCCGTAAAAGATTTTGTGCGGGCCGGGCATGGGAGCGATTGCGGAGATCCGCTCGGCGAGCTCGGTTAGCGGCTCGTTGTAGAAATCGGTTCCGGAAATGTGAATCAGCTCCGCAGCCTGTTTTTGAATTGCGGCCACCACTTCTGGGTGGCAATGGCCGGTCGAGGCCACGGCGATGCCCGCCGCAAAATCCAGAAACTCGTTGCCGTCTGCGTCTTCCACGCGGCAGCCGCGGCCGCGCTTGGCCACCAGCGGATACGAGCGCGTGTAGCTGGGCGAGATCAGCCGGTCATCGGCTTCAATTGCAGCCTTCGCCTTTGGTCCTGGCAGAGTGCAAATCAGCTTGGGTCCGTATTGCGCATGCAGCTCTTGCTTGGTCATTTTCTTGTCTCCTCGACGGATTCGCTTGATTGAGTCTGTTCAAGCTCGCGCGGCATCGTTAAGATGCGCGGCTACGGACCCCTGGCAACTAGGGTCGTCCACTTCTGTACGCTCGTTGGAGCGGAGATAGAGCAGGCAGGGATCTTCGACGGGCCGGAACTAATCGCCGCCGAAGAGACTAGGTCGAGTCAGGGTGGGCAGCTCGCGAAGGTACTGCCGCGGGCAAATGCTACGCTCGCGCGACCGCGACCAGCGCCAAGTGGCCGGTGCTAGCAGTCGATTGTTCGCGTGCGTGTGCATGGAGTCCTCGTTGGTCTGAGCATAGACCATTGCCGCATGAACTGTACAGCGCAGCCTTGCTCCCAGGCTTTAGCATAGTAATAACCCATGTCGAATCTTCCGCTTCACCCGGAAAAGAAAACGGCCACTGCGGCCTCCATCGTTCTCGCTTTTGGCTGCGTCTACTTTTTCTGGGGATCAACCTATACGGCCATCCGCATCGGAGCTGCCCAGATGCCGGCGCTGCTGCTGGCCGGCACGCGTTTCTTCATCGCGGGAGCGATTCTGCTGGCATGGTGCCGTTGGCGCGGCTTGCGCATCCTCTGGCCTGCAAGAGCAATGCTCATCCTCAGCCTCATCGGGTTCTTCCTGCTCAGCGGAAGCAATGTAGCCCTGGTCTACGCGGAGAAGACCGTTCCCAGCGGGCTTGCTTCATTGGTGCTGGCGGTCATGCCACTCTACGTAGCTCTGGCAGAGATGCTGCTGCCGGGGGGTGAGCCCCTTCCGGCGCGCGGATGGCTTGGCATGGCGCTGGGCTTCGCCGGCTTGGCAGCGCTGGTATGGCCCTCGCTGCGCACTGGCCTTGCCGGAGACAGTGCGCGCCTCATAGCCATCGGTGTATTGCTTGCCGGAGCCTTGGCCTGGACCGTGGGTAGCATCCTTTCGCGCCACGCGCGGCTGCCCGTCAACAGCTTTGTCGCCGCGGCCTGGCAAATGTTGATAGCAGGTGCATTCTGCGTTTTTCTGGGTACCGCGCTCGGCCA
>JBAPYY010000187.1:0-6477 GCA_049284975.1 Occallatibacter sp. | reverse complement strand
TTGGACAATTTCAAAGAGGTGAATGATACGTTCGGACATCACGTGGGCGACTTGGTGTTGCAGCGCGTTGCATCAGCCTTTACCGAGAGAGTCCGGCGCTCCGACACTGTATCCCGCACCGGAGGGGACGAATTCTCAGTCATTCTGGAGGAGCCCACAAATCGCGAAGAGGCCGAGTTTGTGGGAAGATCGTTACGGCAGTTGCTGAGCGGTCCGCTCGAAATAAAAGGTCACAAAGTTAATGTTGGAGCCAGTGTTGGCATTGCTATTTTTCCTGAAGACGCGCCCGATACTGAGAGGTTGTGCATTGCAGCCGACCTGAAAATGTATGGTGAGAAAAAAAGACCGGCGATCCAAGGTTGCGTTGAAACAGTTCGCTCTCCAGATCTCCTTCGGAAGTAGGCGACTGATACAGAATTCTTTCCGCCAAGCTACTGCATAAAACAATTGGATAACCTAGACCCATAATGATCAGTTGGCCCTGGTCCGGGACCCCACGGGCAGGTCATCGTCCGTGGAGTGGATATCCTCTCGTTGCTCAGACCTGAGAATCCTCAACAATCAATCTGTTGTATTCATCTGCCGCTTCACTCCGCCGCTGTCACCACAACAACAAGTTCGTCGCTTCCACCAAGCGAAAATTGAACAGGCAAAACGCGTGCCGCCGCATCCGCACTCGCATCCATCTCGCGCTCAATCTTGCCGCCTATAGCGCCTTGGATAACTACATGCAGCTTCGAAGCGACCGGTGCTGCAGTCTTCGCGACACCAGCGTTCGGAGCCGCCGCCGACACAAAGCTCAACGTGTAATTGCCCTTCGGCCACACGCCAAAGTTAGCCTTGCCTGTGCTATCCGTCGTCCGCGCCGCGCAACCGCCGCCTGGGTTCTTTCCCAGCTTCACATCAATCCCTTTCAATGGCGCGCCCGCCAGAGCACTCTGCACAAACAGAACACTGAGTGCCGTCACAAAAAACAATCGAAGACCTGCCTTCATGCGATTCTCCTTTGCCTCGCTCTTGTCGTGCGACAAGGTAGGCAGATGATACTACAAAGGCATCCAAACGGCGAAAGGCCCGGAAGTTCCCCGGGCCTCTCGTACAACTCACCTTTGGTCAAGCAGCTGACTTACTGTCCGCCGCCAGGTCCCCGACCGCCGCCAGGACCACCGGGACGACGACGGCGACGGCGGGATTTAAGGTTAGCGCCCGCAGGACGACCAGCGCCCGCAACCTGTGTTACTGGGACGGGAGCGCCTTCGACGCGATTGAAGTTGGGCTCATTCTCTTCGTCGAACTCTTCACCAACCTCCTCATCGAAATCATCCCCGCCTTCGATCAGGATGGTGCTCTGGTTCGATTTCGGCTGACGCTCGTCAAACTCGTTGCGGGGCTTGACTGGCGCGACAAAAGAAGCAGCAGGGGCAAGCGGCTCTGAAGCGGAAATTTCCACCTCTTCACCTTCCGCAGCAGGAGCCGACTGACCCAGCTTGGCGCGCTGCTCCTTGATGAGAGCCTTGCGGCTGAGCTTGATGCGATTGCCTTCGATGGCCAGAACCTTGACCATCACCTGATCGCCCTCGCGCAGTTCGTCTTTCACTTCCTTCACGCGATGCTCCGCGATCTCGGAGATGTGCAGCAAGCCATCGGTACCGGGGAAGAGCTCGACAAAAGCGCCAAACTCCGCCAGGCGAACCACCTTGCCCAGATAGATCTTTCCAATCTCCGGAACAGCGGTGATGTTGCCGATCAACTCAAGCGCCTTCTTCAGGCCCTCGCTGTCGCACGAAGCGACATTGACGCGGCCCGTGTCGTCCACATCGATCTTGGCGCCGGTCTGCTCGATGATGCTGCGGATCGTGGCTCCGCCCTTTCCGATCAGATCGCGAATCTTGTCGGTCGGAATCATCACGGTTTCGATACGCGGCGCATAAGCGGAGCGCTCGGTGCGCGGTCCGTCCAGCACTGCGTCCATCTTATCCAGAAGGAACAACCGCCCGCGGCGCGCCTGTTCCATCGCCTGCGAGAGAATCTCGTGGGTGAGGCCGCCGATCTTGATGTCCATCTGCAGCGCGGTGATGCCCTTGCGCGTTCCGGCTACCTTGAAGTCCATGTCGCCGTAGTGGTCTTCGGCGCCAGCAATGTCGGTTAGGATGGCGTAGTCGTCGCCCTCTTTAACCAGGCCCATGGCCACTCCGGCCACTGCGCCCTTGAGCGCGATGCCCGCGTCAAAAAGTGCCAGGCTTGAGCCGCAAACCGTGGCCATCGACGAAGAGCCGTTGGACTCCAAAATGTCCGAGACAATGCGGATGGTGTAAGGTGACTCTTCTGCCGAGGGCAGAACCGAGGTGATTGCGCGCTCGGCCAGTGCTCCGTGACCGATCTCCCGACGGCCTGTGCCGCCCATGCGGCCTGTCTCGCCTACGCAGAACGGCGGGAAGTTGTAGTGGAGCATGAAAGGCTTTTTCTTCTCGCCTTCGTAGCTCTCCAGCCGCTGTCCCTCGTCGGCGGTGCCCAATGTGGCTGTCACCAGCGCCTGCGTTTCGCCACGGGTAAACAGCGCCGAGCCGTGTGTGCGCGGCAGCACGCTGGTCTCGATGGTAATTTGACGAATCTCGTCAAAGGCGCGGCGATCAGGTCTGATCCGATCCTTTGTCACCTGCTCGCGGAAGATCTTCTCGCGCAATTTTTCATAATAGTGACCCAGCTTCTTCTTGGCCCCTGGGTCGTCGGCGGGCAGCTCTGCGGCCAGCTCGTCCTTGATCTGCTTAACCAGCGTCTGGCTTTCCAGCTTCTCGTGCACCTTGGTGTCGAGCGCATCCTTGAGGCGGACTTCGACCTTGGCCTTCAACTCAGCAAAGTAGGCCTCGTCGAACTCCGGCGCGGTGAATGCCCGCTTGGGTTTGCCGGCCACAGCCACCAACTCGTCGATCGCCATCACAATCTTCTTGATCTCAGTGTGGCCAAACTCGATAGCCGCCAAGATCACATCTTCGGCCTCTTCCTTGGCGCCCGACTCGATCATCACGATGCCGTCCTTGTGGCCGACGACCATGATGTTGACCGTTGTTTCCGCGCGCTCGGAGTACGTGGGGTTGATGACGAATTCGCCGTTCACCCGGCCCACGCGCACCGCGCCCACCGTGGCGCTGAAGGGAATGTCAGAAAGAGCCAATGCGCAAGCCGCGGCGTTGATGCCCACCACGTCTGGGTCGTTTTCCTTGTCGGCGGAAAAAACCAGAGCAATCACCTGGGTCTCGTTGCGGAAGCCGTCGGGGAACAGCGGACGAATGGGACGGTCAATCTGGCGGCAGGTCAGCACTTCTTTTTCGCTGGGCCGCCCTTCACGCTTGATAAATCCGCCGGGAATGCGTCCGCCGGCGTAAGTGTACTCACGATAATCCACCGTGAGGGGGAAAAAATCGATGCCTTCCCTGGGATCGGAAGAGGCTACCGCAGTGGCTAGAACGACGGTTTCGCCCGTGGTCACCAGTGCGGCGCCAGAGGCTTGCTTGGCCATACGCCCGGTCTCAAAGACCAGCCGCTTGCCACCTGCAAGCTCGACTGCTACTTCATGCTTAGACATAGTGTCCTCGTTTCATTGTGTTCGCTTGGGAAACTTGTAAATGGAAGGGTGTGTGAACGCTGACAGCAGGCGGGAAGAGTGGCAGGACGCTCAAAAAAACCTCGGCCCACGCGTGGGAGCCAATTCTCCCCTTCGCGGCCGGTCTGTCTGCCGGACCCCGCAAGAGGGACGCGCTCAGCCGATAGCTGTGCACTGTCCCTGGCTGCGGGTCGAGTTCGCCAGGTACACCAAGGCCCCAGGTCCTGCGTAGTTCGGGGGCCGTGACCAATTTCCGGTCTGGGCGCTTCCGGGTCAAAGTAGGCTTTCTGGGTTCGCGTTCCGCTATTTGCGGATACCGAGTTTGCCGATTACGTCGCGATAGCGATCGGTATCGTGCGTCTTCAGGTAGTCCAGAAGGCGGCGGCGCTTGCTGACCAGTTGCAAAAGACCGCGCCGGGAAGCGTGGTCCTTCTTGTGCGTCTTGAAGTGCTCGGTCAGTTCAGCGATACGCGCACTCAAAATTGCGATCTGGACCTCCGGCGAACCGGTGTCCGTATCATGGGTGCGGAAGCTTTCAATCAGGGTTGTTTTCTTAGCAGTCGCCAGCACGGCGTTTGTTACTCCTCTTGTCTTCTCAGTCCACGTTTAAGTGTCTATTGTGAGACTACCATGAATGTGCGCCCACGCGCCATTCGCCGACAGGCTGGAACCCGGTTGGTATCCTGCTCGCAGCCGTGATCTTCACTACTGTTGCTGCTCCATCCAGTAATTGGCCCGCGCCACGATGTGTGCACCGTAATCTTCCGCCAGACGCACGCGGATATTGTGCAATCCGGGTGAGGGATTGGATGGGCTGAAGGTAATCAAATATCGGTTGCGCGCGTGTTGAGCAGATTCCACGACGCGTTTTTCAAATCCCTTGTCGCCGGTAAAGGGGTGATACTCCCCGCCGCTCATGTGCGCCACTTCCTTGGTTACATTCTTCTTGAATGCCGGCACAATCATAGCCAGGGTCGAGAACAGATTCATCGTCCGGTCTTCGCCCGAGTCCTTTATATCGTGGCCTAATTCGGCGCGCGCCGGCGAGAACGAGACGCTCAGAACCAGCACATCGGATTGGCCTATCTTGCGAATCAACTCCTCCGTCTTAATGTGCTTGCTTCCATGGTCGCGCTCTTCGCTGATCAGCAAAAGCACTCTGCGATACTCCTTGGGCTCGGATTCAAGCAGATCGACGGCATAGCTGACTGTATCGAGAATCGCCGCGCCGTTGTCGCCCGGTGGCAAGTGTTTGAGGGCCTGGTTTACCTCATCGCTGGAGTGCGTGAAGTCTCGAATCAGATGAGGCTCCGAATCAAATCCGACCAACGCCGCCTTGCCTTTGCTGTCACTCAAAAAAAGATCCAGCAACGGCCCCATCTTGGCGAGCTTGTCGAATTCGAGCACGCTCGCGCCGCCCAACTCGACTGCGACCACCAGCGCCACCGGCGCTGTGTCCATCTCTTCCTGCACGCGAATCTTCTGCGGCACGCCGTTGTCTTCCAGCACAAAATCTTTTGGCTTGAGGCCGTAAACAACGCCGCCGCCCGCCTTCTCGACCAGCGTAGGCACCAGCACCTCGTTGGCCCGCACACGCAGCGTAGGCACGTCCGGATTGGCGCTGGGGTGCGCGCTCGGCATCGGTAACGGAGGCTCAACGGGCGGCATCTGCTGCGCACTCGCAAGCGAGATAGTCAAAAACGATGCGCCAATCACAACCCATTTCAAGTGGATTAATCCAAATCTCATACGGAAGGAACTCCAAGCAATAAACAGCGGCAAAAGGCCAAACGTCTCTGGCTCACTTGTATTTCGCAATAAGGAAGTAGTAGGCCACATAGAACCAACCTAGGATTCCATGCAGCAGCGCCCACCAGAACGAATGCCATTTCGCCCACGAGATCACAAGAGCGAATGCGGATCCGAAGCCAATGCCTGTTGAAACAGCGTTCTTGTTCCCCATCTTTAGTCCTTCGTACCTCGCATCCATGAGGTGACGGTTGCGAATGAACCCCTAAGCCTGCGAGATGCCGGTCTCATTCAACTGTTACGGCCGCACATGCCTCAAGCTGTTCCTTATTCCCTGGTCCCTGTTTTTTTGCTTTCACGCCCGCTTGTGCACTTCTCGGTCCATACGTCCAATCCAGCCCAGAAATGCCAGAAGCTCCCAGCGCGAGGTCCAGATAAATCCAAAAATGTCCTTGGTTGTCAGCGTCTCCGCCGGTTTCCCACTGTAGGTCTCAACCCGCCAGCGCAGAAACTCGCTTCGCCACGGCGCAAGCCGGTGGCCGCGCGTTGCATTCCAAAGAAAACGGAGCTGAGCGAACATGGTGAGTCCCTTCGCTTTGAGTATAGACGGCGGGACCACAGCGAATAGTGGTCAGCAATCAATGCTCTCGCTGTCGCGCAAGCAGATCACTCTTCCAAAAAAACTTGACTTCACTAAATCAGCGCACACACTTCGCCTGCCCCCTGACCCCTGCGGCTATGCTGGCAACTTGCTGAACAGATCGTCCGAGGGTGTATTCAACTGCGCAATCACATCCTCGAGCGCCGTCTGCTGCGTCTCTGAGAGAGAAAGCTGCGTGGAGACCGTCGGGATATCGGCCTGCATCAGGTTGGTCTGCGCGGTGGTCAACTGCGTCTGCACGTTGGTCACTGCCTCAGAAGCGGCGGTAACCTGCGTGATTGAGTTGTCGATGGTCACGCGCTGCTGCGAGACATTATTCAACGCCGTGCTAAGCGCCTCTGTATCGCTCACGGCCTGGGAGGTATTAACTGTGCCGCTGGAATAATCGGCGACCAGGCTATTGAGTGCGCCAAAAACGCTGCTCGACCCCGAGTCCGTGAAAATCTGGCTGCCCGGCACATTCAAT
>JBAPYY010000186.1:0-6129 GCA_049284975.1 Occallatibacter sp. | reverse complement strand
ACACTTCGGCATGTCAGAGGCTGGGATTCAGACGATCCGCAAGGCGCACGCGGTTCAACCGGTCACGGCGGTGCAGAGCGAGTACTCGCTCTTCTGGCGTGGTCCGGAGGCCGAGCTGCTGCCAACTCTGGAGGAACTCGGTATCGGTTTCGTTCCTTTCAGCCCACTCGGCGCAGGATTCCTCACGGGCAAAATCGACGAGAACACCAAGTTCGATCCCACTGACTTTCGCAACATCGTGCCTCGCTTCTCACCCGAGGCGCGCAAGGCCAACATGGTTCTGGTTGATCTGATCAAAGCCGTTGCAGAACGCAAGGGCGCGACACCGGCACAAGTGGCGCTGGCCTGGCTGCTGGCGCAGAAGCCGTGGATCGTGCCGATTCCAGGTACCACTAAGCTGCCTCGGATCAAGGAAAACCTCGGCGCGGTGAACGTTGAGCTGACCGCGAACGACCTCACGCAAATCGACGAAGCTGCTTCCAAGCTCAAACTCGAAGGAGCCCGCCTTCCTGAAGCCATGTTGAAGATGACCGGACGCTGAGCGCTGATTTGGAATGAAAGAAGGATAGAACACCGTGAAGATCAATGGAACAGACTCAGTGAGCAGGATGCTTCACAAGCCATTCATCGCACTCTCCCTGATTGCAGCCTGCGTAATGACCATGGCCAATGCTCAGGAAGCCAGCAACGGCAAGCCTGCGCAGCCGTTAGCGCTCGCACCGAAGGTCATCAACATCTGGCCGGGTGTCGCACCTGGGTCAGAGCAATGGAAGCAACCGGAGAGCACGCTTGGTTCGGGCCCCATGCAGAGAATTGTCAATGTCACTATGCCAACCCTGACAGCCTACCTGCCTGACCCAGCCAAGGCAACAGGTACCGCGGTCATTATTGCCCCCGGCGGAGGCTTTATTTTCCTGGGCACAGATACCTACAAAGTCGCGGAGTGGCTCGCGGCACGTGGCATTGCGGGGTTCGTCCTGAAGTACCGGACGGCTCAGCTCGTAGGTCAGAACGAAGCGCAGTTAAACCAGTCCGGCAGCGCACGCTTCGGGGCTCAGCTCGCCAACCACGCCCTCATCGCCGAGGACGGCAAGTACGGCATCGCAGACGGCATTCAGTCCATCAAGGTGCTGCGCGAGCACGCCGCCGAATGGGGCATATCTCCGGATCGCATCGTCTTCATGGGATTCTCCGCCGGAGGGTCGATCGCGGAGTTCGCATCTGTTCAACCGGACGTGAGCGCGCGCCCAAACTACGCTGCTCCAATTTACGGCGCACCATTTCCTGTGCCCCTGATACCAAAAGACGTGCCGCCCTTCTTCATGGAGATGGCGCAGGACGACAATCTCGCCGGCCCCCAAATCGTTGCCATGTATGACGCGCTCAAAGCGGCCGGATACAAGCCCGAATTTCACATCTATGAGCATGGCGGTCACGGTTGGAGCATGCGCAAGCAAGGCACAACCAGCGATCACTGGCTCGACGAATTTTACTGGTGGCTCGAAGCTCATGGCTTGACGCGCAAGGGCTGACCGAGCCGAGCAAGTAACCCTAACCGAAACTTGCTGAATTGTTTCAGCGTTATCGAATTGGCAGCGTGCACCGAATGGAAAAATCCAAAGGAGATGTTAAGTACATGAGAACAAAACTTTACGTCATCGCTTTCGCGGTGAGCCTTCTGTCCGTCTTCCAGTCCCAGGCACAAACCGTGGACCGAGTTTTCCCAAAAGGTGAGCTGTCCACCGCCAAGAATCACACGGGGGATATTTGGCTCAGTGAACTCAATATTGGAGATAGTACCTTCGATCCTAGTATTGCTCAAGCAGTTTATGGTCCCGGTGCGAAGCTGGACTGGCATATTCATCCAGGTGGTCAAGTCCTGCTTATCACCGAAGGTACTGGCTACTATCAGGAACGGGGAAAGCCGATCAGCGTGGTCCACAAGGGAGATGTCATCAAATGCGCTCCAGGCGTAGAGCATTGGCACGGCGCAGCACCAGGAAGCACCTTTGCCTACATAGCAGTTACGCCGACTCAAAAGGGAAAGACGATTTGGTTAGAGCCTGTGAGCGATAAGGACTATAACAGCGTGAAATAAAAGATTGCCGGACTAACCGAGACAGATTTGACCGGCAACAACGAAAAGGAAATGCAATGCAAAAACGCAAGCTCGGCAACAGCAATCTTGAAGTATCTGCCATCGGCCTCGGATGCATGAGGATGAGCGAAGGCCATGGCCCGGTCGCGGGAACCAAGGAAGAGATGATTGCGGTGATGCGCGGCGCGGTTGAGCGCGGCGTAACCCTCTTCGATACCGCCCAGGTTTATGGCCCGTTCGCAAATGAAGAGTTGGTGGGCGAAGCCCTTGCTCCGGTGCGCGACCAGGTGGTCATCGCCACTAAATTCGGCTTCTCCCGCACTCCGCACGGCAGACCCGATCCCGGTGTCGACAGTAGCCCCGCTTACATCAAAGAAAGCGTCGAGGGTTCGCTGACGCGGCTTCGTATCGACACCATCGACCTTCTCTATCAGCACCGCGTCGATCCAGACGTGCCGATTGAAGACGTCGCCGGAGCGGTGAAAGACCTGATCCAGCAGGGCAAGGTCCGCCATTTCGGCCTCTCCGAAGCCGCCGCAAATACCATCCGCCGCGCCCACGCAGTCCAGCCGGTCACTGCCGTCCAGAATGAATACTCAATCTGGTGGAGGCGCCCTGAAGAGGAAGTGCTGCCTACCCTTGAGGAACTCGGCATCGGCCTCGTTTCTTACAGCCCGCTCGGCAGGGGCTTTCTCGCCGGGTCAATCAACGAAAGCACCCAGTTTCACAACGAAGACAACCGCGGCAGCCTTCCGCGCTTTGCCCCGGAAGCGCTCAAAACAAATCTCGCTCTGGTTGAACTCCTGCAAGCCTTCGCGGCCGGCAAGGGTGCGACCATCGCTCAGCTCGCCCTCGCGTGGGTGCTTGCCCAGAAGCCCTGGATCGTTCCCATCCCCGGCACCACCAAACTGAAGCGGGTCGAAGAGAACATTGGCGCGCTCGCCCTCAATCTTTCTTCTGACGACCTCTGCGAGATCGACCGCCTTGTCTCACAGGTCACAGTTCAAGGAGGCCGGTATCCCGAGCAGGTCGAGCAAATGACGAATCGCTGAGGTTCATTAACTGTCTCTCAAAAAATCAGAGGAGGAAATATGCAAAAACGCAAATTGGGAAAAAGCAATCTTGAAGTTTCGGCTCTTGGCCTCGGCTGCATGGGTCTGAGCTTCGGGCTTGGCCCGGCAACGGAAAAGCAGCAGGCAATCTCACTGATCCGCGCGGCCGTCGAGCGCGGCGTCACATTCTTCGACACGGCCGAGGTATACGGTCCGTTCCTGAACGAAGAAGTTGTCGGCGAGGCGCTCGCTCCTTTTCGCGGAAAGGTAGTCATCGCGACGAAGTTCGGATTTGAAGCCAACCCCGAGGACGGCGGCAAATGGAACGCTCTCAATAGCCGGCCGGAGCACATCAAGAAGGTCGCGGAAGAATCGCTCAAGCGTCTGAAGATCGATGCCATCGATCTCTACTACCAACATCGCGTCGACCTGAACGTTCCTATCGAAGATGTTGCGGGTGCTGTGAAAGATCTGATTCAGGCGGGCAAGGTGAAGCACTTCGGAATGTCCGAAGCCTCCGCCAAAACCATCCGCCGCGCGCATGCAGTGCAGCCCGTTACTGCGCTCCAGAGCGAGTATTCGCTCTTCTGGCGCGAACCGGAAACGACTGTGATGCCCACGCTAGAAGAACTTGGTATTGGCTTTGTTCCGTTCAGTCCGCTCGGCAAAGGCTTCCTGACAGGCAAGATCGATGCAGATACAAAGTTCGACAGCACCGATTTCCGCAACATCGTTCCGCGGTTCACGCCGGAAAATCGTAAAGCGAACCAGGCATTGGTTGATATGGTCAGTTCATTCGCAGCGCGAAAGAATGCAACCCCCGCGCAAATCGCACTTGCCTGGCTGCTTGCGAAGAAGCCGTGGATCGTTCCGATTCCTGGCACAACAAAGCTGTCTCGACTCGAGGAAAATCTCGGTGCAACGAAAGTTGAGCTGACCGCTGACGATATTCGTGACCTCGAAGACGCCTCCTCAAAGATCAAGCTGGAAGGGGAGCGTTATCCCGCGTTCCACGCAACGCTGGTGGGCCGGTAACAACGATTGGAGAAAAGCATCGACCGGAGTGTAGCGCCGGTCTCCTGACCGGCTGTGGTGGGGGCGTCCTCGCCCCCACTTGTCCGCCGCAAAGACCAGATTACGCCGTTACGATGCAAGAATGTAGCCGCAACAACCTTTGAACGACCCCAACCCCGCTCAATCCGGCCCGTTTAAAAAACAACTTGGCCCATTCCATGCAAACTCATCTCAGATTTCCCAACCTTCCAAACCTACTGCTGCCGCCTCAGGGTTGCCTGCATGGTCAACCGAGTATATTTTTCGCAACCAATCAGGCAACCTTTTGGCCCCCGATACGAACCACTCAAGCAAACTTTGGTGCTTCGAAACGAACCTCCTGAGCAAACCACCCAACCCGTCGATCGATTATCCTGATATTTGCAGCCTGACGCACAATCGGAGCGCTCTTCGCCCAGCAGCCTGGCCGTGGCCGCTGTCACTCTCTGCGGAGTGTGTGCGTTCCTCGAGCTCTACATCACGCAGCCCCTGCTGCCGCTGCTCACTCACCTTTTTCATGCTTCCAAGACCGGCGTCGCGCTCACCGTTTCTGCCGCAACGCTGGGCGCGGCCGTCACTGCTCCCATCGTCGGCGCGCTCACTGAGCGGCTCCCCCGCAAGCGCGTCATCGTCGCATGGATGGTCGCCATCGCCGCGCCCACATTGCTCGCCGCCACATCGACCTCGCTGGCCCAGCTCATCTTCTGGCGCTTTCTTCAGGGCATCGCGGTGCCCGGCATCGTCGCAGTGGTGGTCACGTACATTGGCGAAGAGTGGCCGCCCAACCGCGTCGCTTTCATCATGAGCTTCTACATCAGCGGAACCGCCCTGGGCGGTTTTCTCAGCCGTTACCTGGCCGGAATTCTTGCCGATTGGTTTAACTGGCGTGTGAGCTTTCTCGTTCTCGGAATGGTCGCTCTGGTCGGGGCCGCGGCCGTGTACGCATGGCTTCCGCACGGTTGCCGCCGGCAGCCGGTTACTCTCGCCGGCGCGCGGCCTTCATTCTTCTCTCAGGTGCGGGATCTGTTCCGCCATCGCCGTCTCGTTGCCACATACGCAGTGGGTTTCGACGTTCTCTTCACTCTGGTGGCCGTCTTTACCTGGATTACCTTCCACCTCAGCGCCGCGCCATTCAGCCTGTCAACTGCTGCCATCAGTTCGCTGTTTTTCGTTTACCTCATCGGCCTCGTGGTCACACCCACCGCCGGTTACATCATCACTCGCGTGGGATTGCGCGCGGGCATCAGCGGCGCAATTGTCTGCGCCATGGCCGGTGCGCTCATCACTCTGGCGCCGTCGCTGCCCATCATCATCCTCGGTCTGGCAATGGTTTCCACCGGTACCTTCATCGCGCAAACCGCCACGCAGAGCCATCTGCGCGTGGCCGCGCCCGCCGAGTCGCGAGTGACCGCTGCCGGGGTTTACCTCACCTGCTATTACGCCGGAGGCACTGCCGCCGGAGTCGTTCCCGGAGCGTTCTGGGCCCTGGGCAAATGGCCTGCTTGTGTGGCTTTTATTGTGGCCATGCAGTTTGTGGCGCTGGTCATCGCGCTGGTAGGCTGGCGCAGGCCCAAGAACGGCGCAGAAGCGGACGTCGCGCACTCAGCAGGCCCGGATTTTGCTGCCGCCGGAGATTGATGAACCCCAACGGCGGCAAAGCGAATCTAAATATCCAGCAAGCCCAAATTGAGATGCCTCCAGCGTTTTTTCGCCGCGAGACTCTCGCACGGCATCAACTCGCGTTGGTTTAACTTTACAAGAACCGATGCTTTGAAAGAGCACGACTGGTAGGTCAGGGCTTTAGCCTTGACTGCCGCAATGTCAGCAAAATGAACGCGGCCTTTACAGGCTGCGGAAAAACTCGTGGAACGTGTTTCAATAACCCGCTTTGTGTCAGGGCACGACTTTAGTCGTGCCGTAAATGCC
>JBAPYY010000185.1:0-1914 GCA_049284975.1 Occallatibacter sp. | reverse complement strand
CCGTCAGCGTGGCGCGCTCGCGGTCCAGGTCATACAGTTTGAGGCGGATCAGTTCGCTGCGCCGCACCCCGCTTGAGTAGAAGGTTTCGAGCATGGCGCGGTCGCGCAAACCAACCGGCGTTTTGATGTCAGGTACGACCATGACGTGGTCCACCTCATCGGCGCTGAGGATCGTCTTCGGCAGGCGCTTCTCCATACGCGGCAGATCGAGATCAGAGGCGGGATTATGCAGGATGTGATTGTTCCGCACCAGCCAACGAAACCAGCGTCGTACCGGCGTCAGCCGCGAGTGCTGCGTGCGAAACGTGAGCGGCTGTCCGTTCGTCTTGCGGTAGTAGTAGAGATATCGCTGGTAGCTTTCGAGGATAGGGCGCGTCACCTCCATGGGATGCTGCAAGCCGCGCAACTCGGCCCAGCGGATGAAGTCGGCGATAGCCCAACGCGCGTGATCGGCTGTGTCCTCCGAGTAGTTGTTAATCAGCAGCCACTCCAGGTGCTCTTCCATCAAGCGGCCTAGCGGCGAGTGCGGCTCCAGGTGCGGATGACGACGTTTGCTGACGCGGGCCATTACCTCACTCCCGCGCGTCGCGTCAGACCGTGGCCGTTCGGTTTACCTTCGGCTACGATTGCATGCTGCGGGACACCTGCGGCCTCGGACCCCCTATATGCATTTCCGCGAAGCCGCGAAGTGGAAGCCGAAACCATTTCGAGTGTTGGCGATGCGCCATTTTTTTCGGGGCCGTGAAGTGCCCGCACCCCACCCGCGAAGTCGTCATTTACCCCCGCGAAGTTGCCCTCTGACCCCGCGAAGTTAGAGCTATGATTCGCTTCCTCCTCTTAGGTCGGCAGTTGATAGACCACCAACTGGCCTTGGTTGCCGCCGCGCCGCATCACGAGATATTCCATCTCTTCCAGGCGCTTCAGATGTTGCCGCAACTGTGTGTCACCCCACTTGGTGTACTCGCGCACCGTGCGCCGCGTGAAACGATACTGGCTCGCTGCGATCTCGGAGTGCTCGCACTCGGCCTTCACCATCTCGTTGATCAGCGCGAGCAGCTTGCGCGTCTGCGGGCGCAGTTCGTCGAGCGACGGCTTGAGTCCTACCTGGTCGGCGAGTACCTGCGCCAGTTTCACGTCGGCTTCGGTGGCCTCGATGTATTCCAGCGTCTCGCCGTCATCGGCAAACGTTTTGATTTCCCGCTGGTGCTGGTGCAAGAGTGCGATGGCTTCGATCAGCGTCAGCAGTTTGTTGTGGTCGCGCCGTGCTCGCATCATGTGATCGGGAAACTCGCCCACATCGTGGTTGTTCACCACAGTGATCGGGCGCAAGAGACGCTGCGCGTTGCGATGCAGGCTGATGAGTTTCGCTCGCTTGCGCCGCAACAGATGCCCTTCGATGGTGCGCGCCTCGCGCTGCCGCCGGTGGATTGCACGCGTCTGCTCCCGATCCTCGTTCACCGTCAGCGCAATCGCGCGGTTCATCAGTTCCTCGTCCACGTCCTGGGCCGTGGTGGTCAGAAACAGCATCACCGGGCCTTCGACTTCGTAATCGTGTGTCACTAGCTTGCCGCTCACCGGGTCTTTGCCGGTCGAGGCGATCTTCAGCACACCTTCCGATTGCAACAGTTTCAGCGGATAGCTGGCGCGGTCGGCTCCCTGCTGTTCCGAGATCGCGAGGATCTTGTGCTTGAGGTTTTTCTGCCCCATGTAGAACAGCGCTTGCCCGGTCATGGCCGTGTAGTTCTCGCGATGTTCTTCCGGCATGAAGTCGAGCACCGCTTCCATCAGCGAACTTTTGCCCGCTGAAGATGCCGACTGCACCACGATGGCCAGGGGTTTTTCGAGCAGCCGCGACACCGCGGCCAGGTAGCCGATTTTTTTATTGGTCTCCTCGCCCACCACTCCGCACTTCTC
>JBAPYY010000184.1:0-4473 GCA_049284975.1 Occallatibacter sp. | reverse complement strand
ATCTACTTACAAGTCGATGATGTTTACCTGCTCGCCAAGGGATTCAAGAGCAAGATCCGCGACAAAGCGGTGGTGCGTGAAGAGGATCGGCTGAAGGTGCGCGCCTAAGTCGGCGAGAGCAAGAAGTCCGGCGCGGGTGCTAGGCTCATCAAATGTGGTGAAGATGTCGTCCCCAATGAATGGAATAGGCTCGCTCTTGTGAGCATAGTCGTCAAGGTATGCCATACGAAGGGCGAGGTACAGTTGATCGCGTTGCCCATCGCTCATTCCGTCAATGTCGACCGTTTCACCTGTAGCCCGAACACCCACCAACTGAGGCTGGTCGTCGTTGTCAGGATCGAACTCTTGGTCGATGTGCGTGAAGGCTCCACTGGTAAGGTTCTTAAAGAGAAGCCCGGCGGAATGCATTAGCGGAGCTGACTGCGCAGTTCGATGTTCTTCTATGACGCGACTCAGCATTGTGGCACTCAACTTAAGCGTAAGGTACTCTCGGCCTGCCGCGTCAAGCTCGACCTCTGCACACTTCATTTGCTGGAGTGCAACCTCGGCGCCAGAACCAAGTTCTGCGTTTGAGAGAGCTTTCTCCGCCGCCGACTTTTCGGCATAGACCTTATTAATTTCTACATCCTGTGCTTCGAATCCATCAGCGAGTTGCTGAGTGGCAATTTGGGCGGCTTCGGAGTCAAATCCCGCGAGATCGGTGCGAATCTGATCCTCGGAAGATCCGTCCGATTGCGCGAGCAAAGTTGAACGCGAGGCTGCGATCCTGCTCCGAATCGATGCGGCGCGTTCGAGACGCTCAAGCGTGAGGAAGGGATCACCTATTAGCGCGAGCTCTGTCATTCGCGTGAGAACTAGCTTTGCGTCGCGTTGGGCATCAACTTCGGCGATTTCAAGGTCGTGAGTCTCAGTTTGAACCTGTTCTTCCGCAGCTTTGTAAAGTAGCTGCTGACCGGTCTGGTGTTCCAACATCTTGCCGAGCTGGCGTGCCTGATCAACGGGAGGAAGCAGCGGTAGGTCAGACGCAATCAGTTGGGTAAGGCGAGTGACTTCCAGCTCGAACTCCCGTATATCGCGATCCATGCCGTTGACTCGCTTCCTGTCTGACTCAAGTGCGATTCGGCGAGAAGGAAGGTTGCGCCACACCTTGACTGCGGCATCTACAGCAGCCGTGCTCGTCTGGGCCTCGAAGCCGAGAGCAGCCACAGCTATCTTCCAAGAGTCGGACCAGGTCTTCTCCTTCGCAGTCAGTGCCTTAAGCTTTGACTTAAACAGTTCTACCTGCTTGGAAGCGTCGGCCTCTAGGCGTACGTTGACCGCGTTATCATTCCAGGTCTTTGCGAGATGCTTCAAGTGATTGTCGAGGAGGTTGAAAAGGCTTTCGGTCGAAAGTTCGGCTTCGTGATTAAGTGCAAGCTCGCTCCAGAGGCTATTGAGCGCCGCTCGTGTCGCCGCTATTCTAGGTTCAAGCGACACCAGCTCGGCTTCGTCAGCGACAAGCGGCTCGCGCTGATCCAATAGAAGCTTGACAGCACTCATCCATGTTGTCATCTCGCTTGGGGTCGCGGGGGATGCTGTGACTAGCACCCATGTGGCCAGCCAATCGGTGCTTGCCTGCTGGAATTCCGAAACAGTTTGGCGCCGTTGTTCTTGGACTTTCAAAAGCTTCTTACGATCGTCTTCGAGGGCCTTTTGCTCGGCGTTGAACTGCGCCACACGATCTGCGTCACGCGTGGCATCATCCGCCAGCCGATCGGCTTCAACAATTCGGGCGTCGTAAAGCTCAACAACGGCGGGCCGGCTAGCGGTCGGAAGGCTTGTGTCGTCGCCTAGTACCAGCGGCCTGAGTTGGCGCCAGCTCAGCTCTCGTTTCTGCCGAGCCTCTGCAATGCGCTCCGCTGAGGCAATCGGTTCACCAGATTGAAATGCGGCAATATGGTCCTGTGTCTGCTCAATGGTTAAATTGAGCGCAGTGGCCTCTTGCTCCAACTGGCGGCGTTTGTCTTCCAATTCTGCAAAACGCTCTCCTATCCGACTCAGACCCTCCGACGATGGAAGCGAGAGGCTAGCAAGATGATTCAAATCGAGAACAGGCGGCAACAAACGCGCGGCATGCTCATTGAGTTTGCGGCGAGTTGCAGCAACAGTACGCGCAAGTGTACGTTCCCGGTCGACGAGCGCTCGGTCTAACGCAATGGCATCGAATCTGGCGCGCAAAGCCGCGGGATCATGAAGTGCGACAGTGCTCTGGCCGGACTTCAGGTCTTCGAGCTTCTGTTCACCGTCGGCAATGGATTTCTCTATCGCTGCTCGTTCGCGGGCGAGGTCCTTACCTTGCTCGATCAAATCTTCCAGTTCCGCAAGCGCAGCGTCGGTGGGTTGAGCAGATTCGAGTCGGTCCTCCGCTATGCCCACGCGGGCGGCCATCTGGTTGATCTCGTTCTGCTTCACTTCAGCCTCTGAGTCAACTCGCGCGCGATCGCGTTTGGCGCTCTGATACTTACCAATATTCGTTTGAAGCGCCTGTACCGAGGGCTGGTGAGCAAGGATAGCTGAATCAACCTCTATGCGGCCGAGTGTGCCTTTTGAGCGTTCAAGTGCACCGGCCACGGAATCACGCTTCAGGCGGGATTCCTCCGAAGCCTCAATCGATTCTCGCAGGCGGCTAATAGCCTGCTCGGAAAGCTCTGGAAGGTCATTAAAGGCTACAAGCTCGTCCCGCTCAAGATCGAGGCTGCGGAGTTGTGGCGCAATGGTGCGCAGACGAGTCAGGCGAGCATGTTCGATGCCGTCAGCCTTACGCGTCTTCTGCATGGAATCTAGACGAGAAGTGAGGGTTTCGATTTCCTTGCGCATCGCTTCGAGGGTGTCGGCGCGCAGAGTAAGCCTACGAATCTCTGCACGCGCTTGGGTGTAGGCATCTGCAGCCTGATCGAATCGGCGCTTATCGGAACCGCGACCGGGCCTGAATATCTTTGCTGCGTCCTCGTCCAATAGACGGCGCAGGCGCGTGATACCAGAGAGGCCGGAGGCAGCAGCGTAAAGGCTTGCGCCGACTTCGCCTTCGCTATCGAGCATCTCTTTGGCGCCTGCACGAAGCTGTTCGCTGTTGAGTCCGAAGGCATGCGAAAACACGGCACGAGTGAGACCGCCGAGAAATGGGTGGAGTGCGCTGTCGTCGAGAGAGCTTCCGGCAGGAGTGAAGAGAACATTCTTATTTCCCTTGCGTCGTTTGAATGCAAGAGTGAAGAGATTCCGGTCCTGAAGCGTCGCGCCCATGCGCATTGTCTTGCCTTCATGGAGAAGCGAGTAGCGAGTCTGAGCCTCAATGCCGAAGAAGAGGTCCGTAATGCCCGCGAGCGCGCAACTCTTGCCCGTCGCGTTGCGGCCATGAATGACGTGCAATCGGGCGGCGGGGTTGAAGAGTAACGTTCGGTCCGTGAAGGGGCCGTACCGCTCAAACTCCAGGGAGAGTATGCGCATCTAGGATTTCCCCCCTTCGCCTGCACCGGAGCGTTCTACCAACAGTTCGCGTGCGTCAGCAATCAGATTCTCAACGTTAATCTCACCGAAGATCGTCATCTCAGATGCACCAGCAGGAAGCTTGCGTATGATTTCTGCTGTAAGCTCCTTGGCCTCGGTCTCCAGATCACCTGCAGAGACGATACTGTCAAGGGTGGAGCGAAGATCGAATGCGTCGCCAGAACTTTTCGCATGCGCTTGAATCTGAACTGGCTCGGTGGTCTCGATCCTCAACTGTTCAAGCCATATCTCCTGGCCAAAGTGCTGTAGGGTCGATCGAAGTTCATCCCGGAGGTCTTCTTTACTGGAATGCAGGGTGGCATGAAGGTCCGTACTGCCTTGGAGGCGAATGCGGACAAGCAGGAGACGAAATTCGCAGTCTGCTTCCGCATCGATCACGAGCGGCTGGAAGAGATCTCCGAGGCGATCATAAATCTCTTTGAATTGAGTCATTCCATGCAAGTCGATGGCGAGGTCAAACCAGCGTGCGCGGTCCACGATAATTCGCTCGACAGTCACCTCGTCACCATCAACCCTGACCAATAGCGCACCCTTCGCCCCACACTCATGTACACCTCGCCCCTGGAGATTGCCCGGAAAAATGACATGGGGATCAGAATGGAGCTGTTCATACGCATGAATATGGCCAAGCGCCCAGTATTGATAGCCCTTGCTGACCAGATCGTCGAGAGAACATGGCGCGTAAGAGTCATGGCCGGGGCGACCATCGCATGAGGTGTGCAGCACTCCGATGTTGAACAGGCCGGGCCTCGCCGGAGGGTAGGAGGAAGCGTAGTTTTCTGGCACTGCACGGTCCGGAAAGCTGCGACCGTGAAGAGCAATCTTAAACTCGTCAAGTAGAACCGTTTCCGCTGATCGAGAGGAGAACTCAAAGACACCTTCGGGTAATCTGACGCTCTTGGTAACGACAGATGCCGCGTCATGGTTGCC
>JBAPYY010000183.1:0-3718 GCA_049284975.1 Occallatibacter sp. | reverse complement strand
TCCGAAGGTCTCGCCTCCTGATGGCGAATCGCCGCAGCCCGTGACGCGACTTACGCCGCACTTTCACGACATTACGATTGAGAATTTGACAGCCATCGGCAGCACAACCGCCGGGGTGATTGCAGGTTTGCCGGAAGCCCCTGTTCTTGGTGTGGTGTTGCGCAATGTGAAGATTAGCGCCACAAATGGAATGACGATAAGTAATGCGGAAGTTTCAGGCGAGGGCGTAGATATAAAGGCCAGCGAAGGACAGCCTATTGCAAAGCTTGCCGGAGCAAAGGCGCTGTTCAAGTAAATATATGAGCGAGAACGAGAAAAGGCTGCGCGTGATGGCGCAGCCTTTCTTGTTTGGCGCGATTGAAGTTACTGATTGACGCCGCTGGCAAGGAATCCTCCATCAACAACCAGCGTCTGGCCGGTAACGAAAGACGAGGCATCTGAAGCAAGGAAGATTGCCGCTCCTATAAGTTCTTCTGTTTTACCAAAGCGACCCATCGGCGTGCGCATCAGCAACTCCTGTCCGCGCGGTGTGCAGTCGAGCAGCTTTGCATTCAGGTCGGTACGAAAGACGCCCGGAGCGATAGCGTTTACGGTAACTCCTTTTTTCGACCATTCCACGGCCAGCGAGCGAGTAAGTGAAGCGACGCCTGACTTGCTGGCTGCGTACGCTGCTACCTCACTAAGAGCAACATAACAGTTTAGAGACGTGATATTGACGATGCGGCCATAGCCGCGATCAAGCATGTGCTTTCCAAAGACCTGGCAAGCGCGCAGCGTCCCAGTAAGATTGGTATTGATGATGTTCGCCCATTCTTCTTCCGGAACAGTCAGCGTGGGCGTACGCTTGATGATTCCGGCGCAATTGACAAGGATGTCAATTCTCCCAAAGCGATCTAGCGTAGCTGCCAGCAACTTTTCCAGTGATGTACGGTCGCATACATCGGAGGCCATGCAGAGGGTCTTGCGGCCACGCGCCTCAATCTCCTTGGCGGTCTCTTCAACTTGCTGTTGGCGCCGCGCCGAAGCAATAACATCAGCTCCGGCATCAGCGAGTCCCAAGCTTAGCGCGCGTCCTATGCCCGATGTCCCGCCAGTTACAACTGCGATTTTTCCTTCAAGGCTAAGAATTTGAGTGGCCATGATCTTCTCCATTTCCGTTACTAACTTACATGCTCAACGCGTCCTCCCATTGCAGCGAAGGTTATGCGTTACCACCTAAAAAAACGGGCACTATGTGCCTGACATAAAGGTTTTCCGTCACATTCTTCGCAATCACGGGCTCATTAGTCTCGAGCAAGCCCAGATAACGCGGACCCATCTTGGCAGCAACTTTAAAGCCGACGTGCAATAGCTGGCGCAGACTGCTATTGTATGCCTTCGAGCCCGGCACATGACGCAAGGCAGAGGTGAACTGCTCGGAGGACCATTTACGTACTTCGACTGGAGACGGCAGATTTGCTGGATCTATATCGATCACGGTCGCATAAGGCGCGCATAACTCCTCGCGGTGCGCGAACGCCTCAGCATAAATGTCTTTGGCAAGAACCAGCCCGTCTCCACCGGCTTCCGAGAGGCCAATCAACTCTTCGAGCCAGGTGGTTCCGGCAGTTTTTAAATGCACGCCAACATTGAATTTCTTGATCGTTCTGTGAATGGCAGGATAGATGGAGAACTTGTCGCTGCCTGAGTGCACACTCAGTTTTAGATTGTCTGGCAGGCCAAAGTTCTTGACCGCGTACGCGATGGCAGCTACATCAAGCGCAAACTCGCTTTCGAATTGCGCGACGTTTCCCACATAGTCCACGCCCTTGTTAAATCGCCCGCTGAATTTGGGCGCGATGGTTTGAATCGGGATACCCTCGTCGGCAATTGCCGCCAGGATGATGAGCAATTCCGCAGGGCTCTGCGCGCTGTCAGTTTCATCCATGGAAACCTCGGGAATGAAGTTGCCCGCGCCTTTGGTAGCCACGAGTTTTCGGTAAACCTCTCCGGCTCTCTTGACAGCGGTAAGATATTTTCCCGCTGTCTTTTTCAGACTATCTTCTGTAATCTCAAAGGCTTCGGGCGTTCCCTCCAACTTAATGTGACCCAGAAGCTCACGACGATGTTCGACGAAGTTATCGATGTCCGCTGTCTGCGCGGGTTGGCCGATGAAGTCAGCGACATCCAGAGTGAAGAAATCGCATTGCTCAAGGAAACGGCCAACGGTTGCAAGGGTAATATGGTCGGCGTCGCAGAAATACGGCAACTTCCATGCGAGGGCCTTTACAGCCTGATCAGCTGCTTGCCGCGTCGAAACAGGCTCAGAGCCGATGATTGTGTGTTCGCGGTTCGACTTGTTCCACACAGGCACGACCTCGACGCCGCGGCCAAGAGCCTGCACGCAAGCCTGTAGCTGCGCTTTGGCCTGGTGCGCGAAGCGGTCACCTGTTCCGATGGAATACTTACTAAGTTTCAAACCCATATTTTTCCTTTCTCAGAGGCGATTGCGGTGCGCCCATAGTCCCAATCCTGGGTTGGAAATGAAGAAAATCTCTTCGCCTTCGATTTGATTTGAGCCGAACTTGAGCTTTTGAGGATCGTAGCGAGTTAGCATTTGGGCTAAGTCGCCATAACTAAAACCGACGCCCTCGACCTCATCCTTACTCAGGGATCCCGGGCACCAGGTAATCTTGAAGCGTCCCTCGGACGAGCCGTGGATCAAGTGCGCTGCCGCACTGAGATCAGCTGCAAGATCCGCATTCGTTTCGACCGCGGCAAGGGTTGCCGGGGTTCCGTGATAACCGTACTCACGGATGAGTGCGTCAATCGTTTTATCTTCGCCGAATTCTTTCACGCCCGGCGCGAGGATAATCAACTCGGCGCCGTCAGCCAGCGCCATGCGCGTGCGATAGACAGCCTTGTTGCCGATCCAAGTGGAGTGAAATTCGCGCGGATCGAGATAGACGACAGCCTTCTGGATGGGCTCGTCAAGAATCTCGAAGTTTACCTTCAAGCTAAGCGCTGCGGCCAGTTCAAAACATTCGATGTCATCGCCAATATACAGGCCGCGCACGGCCAACCCACCTGCCGCCTTGCGCCCCACCACGGTCAGTACGTAGACGATGGGCAGCTGTTGCAAAAAATGATCGGACGCGTAGTTAAGCACGTTGCGAACGGGATTGGAGGCACGGCCCATAATGCGTTCCATCCCGTAAACCGCTCCCAAATAGTGGCTGCGATTAATTCCTGCAGGGCCACCCGTGCCGACCAGAATATTCTTGTTGTAATTGGCCATGCCGATAACTTCATGGGGCACCACCTGGCCGATGGAGAGTATGAGGTCGAAGCCGCCCTGGGAGATAAGCCGATTGACCTGAGCCGGCCAGGGATAAGTCAGCTTGCCCTCTGATTGTTCGCGAATAAACTCTGCCGGAACTTCACCGACTGTCTCAACATCGGTGCGCCAGTTATGAACGCGAAAAAGATTCTGCGGCACTTCGCCGAACATGTGCTCGATTTGCGCCGGCTTCATTGCAGTGTGAGTTCCGAGAGCGGGGAGCACTGCCTTGAGGCGGTCGCCATAATACTCCCACGCAAAACGCGTCAGGTCGCCAGCGCGGGAATGTTCTCGGCTTTGGTCGGGAGGCACGGCGAGCACATTCCTTCGTTCGCCGAGCTTTGCCAGGCTCTCCGCAAGCAGATCTTTCAACTGGACTGGAGACAAATCGGATTCAGC
>JBAPYY010000182.1:0-2627 GCA_049284975.1 Occallatibacter sp. | reverse complement strand
TATTCGAGGTGGCTTTCTCACGGCGAATGTGTTGCTCGCGCGTCGAAAGCGTAAGCACGAATCCGCGGTAACCGGATCCATCGACCGTCTGGCCCACTAACCGACCCGGCATCTGGCGAACAAACTGCTCCTTGGCCGCGAGCACGCCGCAGAACGGGCCCCCATAACTTAGTGCGACACCGAACGATTGCGCTTCCATGCTGACAATGTCCGCCTCGACCGGCGAGCGAACCACGCCCAGCGAAACCGCCTCTGCGATGGAGACAATCAGCAACGCGCCCTTGGCATGAGCAATCGCGGCGATAGCCGGAATGTCTTCAATCACTCCAAAGAAGTTAGGACTTTGCACGAGGACGGCTGCGGTTTCTTCCGTGACGCTTGTTTCAAGCGCAGCCATATCGATGCGCCCTGTCTTCTGCTCATAGCCAACTAAGCTCGCTGGCAGGCCCTGATGTTTCGCGTAAGTGGTAAGTACTTCGCGATACTCAGGATGAACTGTCGCGGCCACTACAGCTTTGTGCCGGCCCGTCACGCGCACAGCCATCATTACCGCCTCAGCCGCGCCCGTTGATCCGTCATACATGCTGGCATTTGCCACGTCCATGCCGGTCAGCTCGGCTATCATCGTTTGAAACTCGAAGATAGCTTGCAGCGTGCCTTGAGTTATCTCCGCCTGATAGGGTGTGTAACTCGTCAGAAACTCGCCGCGTTGGACTAATGAGTCAATGATGACCGGGCGATAGTGGCGATAAGCTCCCGCGCCGAGAAAGCTGGCAAAGCCAGTCGAGTTCTTTTTGCCCGCCGCGCGGAAGTAGTCGATGATCTCGCTTTCGGCGTGCTGGCGTGGCACGTTCAAGTCGCGGTTCAGACGATCTTCGACAGGAATGACGGCGAACAAATCGTCGATGGTAGGTGCGCCGATTTCGGCCAGCATTTGTTCGCGTTCAGCAGGAGATTTTGGAAGATAACGCATGGAAGTCCGATCCTCGTTCGGGTTGGTGATAAGGGACTAGGGACTAGGGACCAGGGGCCTGGACCGTAGCGACTTCATCATTGCGCCAAGCATACGGCCAACTTCATCGCACAGTCCTTCCGCCGTTTGGAGCATCTGCGTCGAGCCGAAGCCCAGCGCTTTTGAAATGACAATTTGTGTCTCGACCTCAGAATTGGATCCGCGAGCGTGCCCCAGGAATTGAACATACTCTCCTCTGGTTGAACGGCCATATCCTTCTGAGATGTTGCTGGCAACGGACACGGCTGCTCTGCGCAGCTGATTCGTTAGACCAAATCGCTCAGACTCCGGGAAAGAGGAGGTGAGCTTATAGACGACCAGCGTCAATTCAATGGACCGCTGCCAAACAGCGAGATCCCTGAACGATTCCCCCATGGTTCGATCCTCATATCCGGGTTCGCTAGTCCCTAGTCCCTACGTCCCTAGTCCCTATTCTGTCTCTTCTTCGATGAAAGCTTCATAAGCGGCCGCATCGAGCAGGGTGCCAACCTGCGCCGGGTCGGCAACCTCAACCTTGATGATCCAGGCTTCGTGAGGCTTTTCGTTGATCTTGTCGGGCGCGGTTTTCAGCTCGTCATTGACGGCTGTGACCGTGCCGGTGACCGGCGAATAGAGATCACTGACGGCCTTCACGCTCTCAACGGAGCCAAAGGTTGCGCCGGCGGTCACCGCGTCGCCCACCTTGGGTGAGTCCACGTAAACGATGTCGCCCAGAGACTTCTGGGCGTAGTCGGTAATGCCGATGGAGCCGATGGAGCCAGTAAGCTCAATCCATTCATGTTCGCGGGTATAACGGTAGTTTGCAGGATAAGACATGACGATTCTGCTCCTCCAAAAAGTGAAGACCCAGTGTACGACCTCGGGGGCCTGTTAGAAAACCCCGCCGCGCCGGGTGAATCTCTGGCAGTCCGATACCGCGACCCTACAGCGCCGGTTTGAAGCCGCGGTAGGGCGCAAGCGGGACCAGGAACACCACTTCCAGCATTCCCGCCTTTTTAATGGGCAGGCTGTCGAGGGCGGCCTGGACTTCGGCCTCGTTAGCAGCCTCCCAGAGGATAGCCGCGCCGGGCATGTCGCCGCGCGTCCAGATTTGCCGGAGCAGGCCGGCAGCGTAAAGTTCCTTCACGCGCTCGGACTCACGGGCGGCTAGTTCAGGGGTAAAGGCTTCGGGCGGAAAAGCATCGGTACGGCGGCGAGAAAGTGATAAGAATTGCATGGAACGATTGTAAAGGCAAGGGCGGGAAACCCGGCCCGGAGTTGATTATCTTCTGGCCCGAAATCTCTGAATTGTGATAGGGTGTCTCCTACCCGGAACTGAATCAAGGAGGTTTTCACAATGCCGAAGTTTGTTATCGAAAGAGATATTCCCCAGGTAGGCAATCTATCGCCCGAGCAGTTGAAGGCAGTATCGCAGACATCGTGCGATGTTCTGCGAGAGTTGGGCCCTCAGATTCAATGGCTTCAGAGTTACGTCACAGACGACAAAATTTACTGCATTTACATTGCCCCCGATGAAGATGTAGTTCGCAAACATGCCCAGCAGGGCGGATTTCCTGCCAACCGGGTTTCGCGAGTTCGAGCGGTAATTGATCCCACAGCGGCCGAGTAGAGACAG
>JBAPYY010000181.1:0-2698 GCA_049284975.1 Occallatibacter sp. | reverse complement strand
AGAGCCGCCAGTTCCAAACGGAAGCGGCCCGCCAGGAAATAGCCCACCAGAAGTCCGCCCATCTGCCGACCCTCAGTATGACGGGGCAGGTCGACCGGAATGAGATGGGCGGGTCCCTTTACGGCGGCGGCGCCACGGTCAACAGCGGAGTTGTGGCGCTCAATCTTGACGTGCCCCTCTTCGAAGGCTTCTCCATCAAGTCGAAGACGCGCGAGGCGAGGGACCGATACCAGGAGAACCTCCAGGCATTGGAGCAGCAGAAACGCGACGTGCTCCTACAGGTGACGACGGCCTTTTCCGGGGTGAAGACGGCCATCAGCCGCGCCGATGCGCTGAAGACGTCGATCGAGGCACAAGCGGAGCTCTACAAGGCGAAAGAACTGGGCTACCGGTCGGGCGTTTACACCAGCCTTGCGGTCCTGGATGCGGCCAGGGATCTCTACCTTTACCGGCGCGATTTCTCGCTGACCCGGCACGACTACATCATGAGTACCCTGGAGCTGAAAAAAGCGGCGGGTACGCTATCCGAAAACGATCTCATCCTGATCAACAGTTGGCTTGCCCAGTAGCGATCAGCGATTGCCATTTCCAAAAGAACAGAACCGGTCCTCCCAAATGCGAGGGTGCATCTTATGTCAAGGATTCTGAAGGATATTTTCCACGCTAATAAGCCTGCCAAGCGGCAGGACAAACGTCAACGGCGCGCGATGCGTTTCGAATTGCTGGAAAAACGCATCCTGCCGTCCGCAAACGTTTTGGTCCCGCCCGTACAGGCGCTTTTCGCTCCGCAGGATCCTCAGCTTCTTTCGCCGTTCCATGTCCAGTCAGCGATGCAGGCTCAACAGAAGGCTCAAACTGCGTTTGCGCTTGCTTTCAAAGGCGCGAGCGCGGCTGCCGGTGGCAGCTACCAGCCTGGTGTTTATCCCGCGTCTTCCTCGTACGCCAAACCCGATACAGGCAACTGGAGGCAGACTTATACAACCGCTTCCGCCGCCGGCTCCGGGACGACTGCGCCTTCGACGCAGTCCCAGGGCGTCCAGATCGTTTTCGTAGACCCTACCGTCAACGACTACTCTCAGCTGGTCAACAATCTGATCCAGTCTGCCAAGCAGAGCGGAACGAGCGTCACGCTCATCAATCTGGACCAAACTGGCTCCGGACAGTCGAGTAGTGCGGGCAATCCTTCCACTGGCGGTGCATCGGGCCAGGGTCTGGTGATCGTAACGCTTAATCCACTTGAGAATGGCGTGGATCAAATCACGCAGACCCTTTCGCAATTCAAGAACGTTAGCGCGGTCGACATTCTCTCGCACGGTTCGGCCGGCCTGATTACCGTGGGCACGACCCAGCTGAACGAAGGAGATTTGTCGCAATACGCCTCCGAGATCTCGCAGTGGAAGACTTCGCTTTCTCCCAACGCAGACATCGTTCTTTACGGTTGCGATGTTGCGGGGAGCGGCCAGGGAATCCAATTCGTCCAGCAGCTGGCCGCGCTCACGGGAGCGAACGTGGCCGCGGCCACGCAGGATGTAGGCTCGGCCGCCGAGGGTGGAACCTGGACGCTCGGGTATTCGACGGGGACGATCGCAGGATCGGCTCTGCTCAGCTCGAGCGTTACCGCCGGGTACCCTGACCTGCTCACCGACTATGTCACCTCCTCGCCGAATATGAACCTGACCGGCACCAGCGGCAACGACCGGTTTATCTTCGAAAATAACTGGGGCAGCGATACTGTTACGGACTCCGGGACCGGCGGCACGAACGTCCTCGACTTTTCCGCCGTCACAGCGAACCTCACCTTCACCGTTTACGCAAACGGGACGGTGTCAGTGACCGACGGCACGAATACACTCGCGGCGACCGCCAACATTCAGGAGTTGATCGGCGGCTCGGGCAACAACACCTTTGTCTTCGAATCGGGCGCCACTTTTAACGGAACCATCGTCGGCGGCAGCGGAGGAACGAACGCGCTTGACTATTCGGCCTACGCGGCCGACGTGACGGTAAACCTGGCGACGGGCGCGGCGACCGGCACACATGGCGTCACCGGCATCAATAATGTGGTGATCTCGGAAAACGGGAACAAGGATACCGTTACCTATTCGGGAGGCGTCGACAATTTCTCGACCCTTAGCGACGCTCTCACCATGACGGTCAATGCCGACGGCACCGTTTCGACGACGGATGGCGCCAACACCATCATCGCCGCCGCCAGCACATCGGAAATCATCGGCGGCTCGGGCGCCAATACGGTCGTCTTCGATAGCGGCGCTTCGTTCGGCGGGAAGATCGACGCCGGTTCCGGAACGGACAACACGCTTGACTATTCGGCCTATGCGGCCGGCATCACGGCCAACCTGGCCACGGGCGCTGCTACGGGAATCGCCGGCGGCGTTAGCGGCATCCAGAACGTCATCGGCGGCGCCGGGGCCAACGTGTTCACCGCGGACGGCAACAGCGACACATTTACCGGCCAGGGCGGCGGCGACACGTTCAACATCTCGTCGAACAACTGGGGCGCGGTCACGATCAACGAGCCGGATAGCCCGTCCGCTTCGACCGTGGTAAACACTCTCAACCTTTCCGGCGTCTCAGACAATCTCGCTGTGACCATCAACGCCGACGGCTCAGTATCGGTTGCCGACTCAAGCAATGCGAATAACACGATCGTCTGGACCGACTACGCAAACTCGTCCAC
>JBAPYY010000180.1:0-6268 GCA_049284975.1 Occallatibacter sp. | reverse complement strand
CTGCGCTGCGAGAGGATAGCTGGCCAAGATCAGCAACGCGAAACACAGCGTGCGTAGACTTCCGATTTTTCCTAACATTCCGACGCCTCCTGTTGATTGCAATTGATCAGTGGTAAAACCATTCCGAGTCAATGCCAGACAACTCCGGTTGTCCTAACAATGAAGGACGCACCGAGTTGCGAATTCCTCTTATCGTTGTCAGGTTGCTTCGTCCACATCGTTGTCAAGCTGCTTCGAACGATTACGACTTCGATTAAGTGAAGCTAATAGCAAACAGACATCATGTTTCGCTATATTACGAATTCAATCATATTGTGTCAATAGTAATTTCACGAATAATTTGGGAACCCGCCAAATGATCGCTCTACCGCACCCTAAGAGCGCTGTTATCAGGCTCCTGAAAACGATTTGCCCTGTCGTTAAAAGATTGATAATGAACAATATACAAACGTAATTCTGCGTTTTCGCCTTTTTGCATTCCTCGCATAACAGCGTCTGCGAGGCGCCAAAGGGGGAGAAAATGTACGCAGAGCATCTCCGACGCAGATGTCGACTCTATGCGAGCAGTTTAAGAAGGCGATCGACAGACAGTCAACGTGCTGCTTTGTCCGTTCGAATCGGCGCTGCTTCTTCCGGGGTGTTGTACCCTGCGAGCTTTATCCAGGCCGCAGTGCCCGCTGACTTCTGCACTTTCCCTTGAATCTCTGCAATTTCGCCGGGAAACACCGTGACGTAGTTGTCGTCGTATTCAACGGGAACAACCTCGTCGCCGCCAGGGGTCTGCGTAATCTCGGCACGTTCAAAGAAGGCGATTCGCTTGGTGCGGTTCCGCAGGCGGATAGTGACGTGATCTTCGCCGCCGGCGATGGTTTGCCTGGCGCTCACGTCCAGCGGCACTTGCCGCATCGTGTTCAAAGCCGTCATGTCGGCCCAACTCGCCATTTTCAAATCGAATGCTTTGTCGTTCGCCGGGTCGCCCAGGTCATCATCCTTTGTGGATTGCCAGTAGACGTTCTCTGCCATCACCTTTCCAGTGCCGTCGAATAGCTCGCAACGCACAAAATACACAGGGGTAAGATCCTTCAACCGGGGTAGCGCGAGGACGTTTGCGGCACCGCCGGACGGAACGCGGATGCCATTCACGCCGCGGTCGTCACGAAGCTTGCCATCGAGTTGGTAGATGCGGACGCGGACGCGCAGACCATTCTGCTCCCTCGGCGTCTGATTCACCACCGTGATTTTCGCCTGACTGTGATCGCCGGTCGCGTATGAGTCGAAGACAACCGACAGCGGGCGAAGACCCTTCTTTGCACCGTAATACGCGCCTCCCGGCTCCAGGTAGTAGTCGAAGAGATGACCGAAGAAGGAGGGCCACTGGCTGTTGAGCATCCAATACAAGGTCATCTTGTGATTGGCCCATCCATTTGCCGCAAAGCTCTCGAACTGAGCGCGCGTATCCTCGTAATGCGCCAGTTGCGCTTTTCTGGCAAATTCCTCCGCGCTCATCGACGGCCCGTAGCGTCGATCGATTACGTTCCGGATATTGGCCAGCGTGTTGTTGCCTTCATTGGCACCGGCATGAAAATACCATGTCTCGTTGATCGGCCATAGCTTGTCGGCGGGTATGAATTTCTTCAGACTTTCGTAAGGCGGAATATGCTCGTTATCTCCCTGCTCAGCGCACGCGCCTCGTGCCGCCGCATAACGCCCGCTGAACCAATATGCGGGCGGACGCCAGCTGTACGGCCCTTCCATGTGAATGCCGCTCCATTCGCGGTCGCCATTGGCATTCTTGCTGTAGGAAGAGACGGTATCCACGACGGCGTTCTGCCAGTGCAAGTCCTTCAGAATTCGATGATAGTCATCGCGCACCGGCGGCGGCGGCAGACCATCACTTCCGTTGGCCCAAACAAAAACCGAGGCATGAGAGCGCAACATCAAAATCTGCGACGCGAGGCTCTCATCAGCCACGCGATGGTCCTCTGCATTCCACTGGTCCCAGTGCTCCCATTGACTGCAGCACATCCAGCCGAACATCACGGGAACGCCCTCTTCGTCCGCCAAATCCACCATATGGTCGCTGGCGATCTTCGATTCCCAGCGAATCAAATTCAGCCCCATGTCCTTCACATACCGGATCACGGTCGCATCGCGGCCAGCGTCGTAGCGGTAGAGCAGGTCCGGCGTGTAGTCGGCCCCGCGCGCCAGGAAGTCCTTCCCATTCACCTGCATATAAAAGTTGCCGCCCTTGCCCACACCGGGAAACTGCTCATCCTGATCGCGGTGCTGGGTAATGGTGCGAATCCCGAATCGGATGTGGGTCGCATCCGAGACCCGATGATCGACGAGGAATTCCAGGTCCAGCGTGTAAAGGCTGGGAAGCCCCATGGTGTAGGGCCACCAAAGATCCGGATTCTCGACCACGAGCTGCGAATACTGCTGCGAAGTGAAACTGGCCTCGCGTTCCTCACCCGCGGCAAGGCTGAGCGGCTGCTCGATCTCAATGGTGGGCTTGCCGGGACGCGAAATCGTTCCCCGCAAAACCCCGTTGACTGAATGGTCTGACACATTTCGCAACTCCGCAAAGACAGTCAGTTGGGCGCTTGTCAGCTGCGGTAGCGGGAGTTCGGTGTTGACCGTCGGAGAGCTCACCGTGACCGCTCCCGACGTCCTCAAGTACACCGGCTTCCATATGCCGGCATTGCGGTCCGGAACGAAAGATACGGGTTGAAAGTCAGGTTTGTCCGGATCGCGATAGCCCAGATACTTCCAGTTAATCCAATCCAGCCAGCTATCAGCCAGTTCCACTCCATTCACACCCTGCACCAGGCGCTCCGGCGTCACCTTGACCGCCAGAACATTTGCTGTTCCTGGCTTGATCCACTGCGTCACATTGAAACGGTGAGCGACGTACATGCCTGCCACATGCTGGGCGTCGGCCACAAGGTTGCCGTTCAGCCATATCTCCGCGCGATAGTTGATCCCCGGAAACTCCAGTTGGTAATCCGTCTCTCCGGCTGGCGCCACAAACGTTGTCCGATACCACCAATCCTGAAGATAGAGATCCTGGGGAACTTCTTTGAGCAGATTCATGCCTTCATAGAGATTGGGGTAGGTGCCGTCTTCCTCCAGGATTTCGAGAACCGTTGCCGGCATGCGAGCCGCCACGTGCCAGGCTGTTGCATCATAATCAGGAAGAGAAATTGCCTGACCGCCAGAGCGCACATCTCTGGCGGATACGAGCTTCCAGTTCTCGGCCAGTTCGAGCCTGCGCGGTGACGCTGAAGCGGCTGGCGGCTGAGCAGAAAGACCAAGCGCGCATGCGCAGAATACAATTCCGCAGATCAGACCTCTCGTCATTTGTTCCCCCTGTGTCGAGTTTGCGCTACAGCGAAGCCGCAATTACGGAATCATTCGTGGGCTTTCACCCCTGTATCGAATGTTTTACGCAATGTTTTCGTTATTTGTCAAATGAAAAGACTTGACGGTTGCGGAAGACGGATATATTCTTACGTAGTGTTTCGTATTTGATTCATTCGCGGAAGCGTATTTTCCGCTATTTTGAAATTGTCCCTCCTGGGGAATGGAGTTTGCATGTCAAAAGAACTGAATGTGCCCGCAGAGACTGGCCTCCAAAGCGCCCCCTCATACACCTTGCAGGAAATCCTACAGCAACCTTTACTGTGGCCGGATACTGTTGAAAGCGTTCACTCCGCGGCAGAAAAGATGCAGCTGCCTGTCAAGCTCCAACAAGCTCGCGTCCTGCTGACAGGCGCGGGAACCTCGGCCTACGCCGCAAGCGCCGTGGCATCTGCGTGGCCCCGGGCGGTTGCGGTTCCTACCACAGACCTGTTGGTCGATGCTGAACGTTACCTGCCCGAAGTGGACACGGTGATTTCCCTGGCCAGGTCTGGCGATAGTCCGGAGAGCGTTGCCGTTGTCGAACGCATTCGCACTCTTCGGCCCGACATCCCGCAGTTGGCGATTGTTTGCAATGAGGACGGCGGTTTATCGCATGTGGGCCTTGACGGGCTCATTGCCCTTGACCCGCGCACCAACGACCATAGTCTTGTAATGACCAGCGCGTTCTCCAATCTGGTGCTAGCCGGACTTGCTCTGGCCCAGCCGGATGCGGTAGCGGCCAAGGTCGATGAATTCAGCAAACATGCAATCGCATTACTTCCCGGCATCGATCAGGCGTGCCGGCGCGCCGCCGCTTGCACGCGCGACCGGATCGTAGTTCTGTCTTCTTCTCCCCTGCTCGGCTGGGCGCGCGAAGCGGGGCTGAAGACACTCGAAATGACCGCCGGCCACTTCCCCGTCATTACGGAGACCTATCTCGGGCTTCGGCATGGTCCTATGTCTTTCGTTAAACCTGACACGCTGGTCTTGTGTTTGTTGTCCGCCGATCCGGTGCGTCGTTTGTATGAGGCAGATCTGATCCATGAGCTTCGTTCGAAAAAACTTGGCTACCTCGTTGGAATCGCGGATCCGGCCGATTCCCAAGGCCTGTTCGACCAGATTATCCCTGCCATAGCCCCGAAGGAAAATGACGCTCTGCGCACACCGTATGAAATCGTGGGCCCACAGTTGCTCGGATATCACTTGAGCTTGCGCATTGGGTTGAACCCCGATAATCCCAGCCCCGCTGGTGTAATTAACCGCGTGGTTCAGGGCGTCAGGATTCATCCGGCGGGTCGCTGTGAATCGGTGCCCTCAAGCCGGTAAGAGTGGGTCCATGGGGTGAGGGCGTGCAACCATCCTGCTTTGTTGTTGCCCGCTCTCGCTTGGACCAACTTCGGCTCTTGCTCTCCCAGTCGCCATCATAAGTACGGCAGGATGATCTTTCCAAGGAGCTCTTTGTGACCGAGCAGAGCCAAACGACCGCCGCATCTGCGCCCTCTGCCACTGGGGCAACCAGCCTTCATCGCACTCTTGGCCTTTGGAACCTCATCATCATCGGCATGGTCATCATCCAGCCGACTGCGCCCATGGGCATCTACGGCGTCATCAGCAACAAGGCCCATGGCCACGTTGTCACCACCATCTTCCTCGCCATGATCGCCATGCTCTTCACCGCCATCAGCTATGGCCGCATGGCCAGGGTCTATCCGAGCGCCGGCTCGGCTTACACTTACGTCGGCCAGGAGATGCACTCCGCCCTCGGCTACGTCGTCGGCTGGGGCATGGTGATGGATTATCTGATTAATCCGCTCATCTGCACCGCCTTCTGCGCCAAGGCCGCCATGAATATCCTTCCCGGCCTCTCCTTTTATATTTGGATTATCTTTTTCGCCGCCTTCTTCACCTGGATGAACCTGCGCGGCATCAAGACCTCGGCGCAGTTGAATGAAGCCCTCTGCGCCGGCATGGTCGTCGTCGTCTTGCTCTTCCTCGGCTGCGTCATCCGCACGGTCTGGCACATGCATTACGATCCCGGATTCTTCACTCATCCCTTCTACGATCCGACCAATTTCCATACCACAAGCATCTTTGCCGGAACCTCGGTCGCCGTACTCACTTACATCGGCTTCGACGCCATCTCCACGTTCTCTGAAGAGGTCCGCAATCCGCGCCGCAACATTCTGCTGGCCACGGTTCTGGTCTGCCTCATCACCGGCCTTCTTTCCGGGCTGGAAGTCTACGCGGCACAACTCATCTGGGGATCGAAGCCCTTTTCCAGCGACAACGTCGAGTCGGCCTTTGCGCTGGTCAGCGGCAATGCAGGCGGCCTGGTGCTCTTCCAGATCGTCAACTTCACGCTGCTCGTCGCCAACATGGGTTCCGGCATGGGTTCGCAACTGGCCGCCGGTCGCCTGCTCTACGGCATGGGACGCGGCAATGCGCTTCCCAAATCATTTTTCGGCGCCATCGAGCCCAAGCACCGTGTACCGCGCAACAACATTCTGGCGGTGGGAGCGTTTGCGCTGGCCGGAGCCGGCCTGCTCGAGTTCTTTGCCAACCGCCTTGGCGGAGGCGCCTACGAGATCGGCGCCCAGTGCCTCAACTTCGGAGCCTTTATCGCCTTTATGGGCGTCAATGCGGCGGCCTTCGTTCACCACTGGCGGCTCAAGCCCAACGACCCGGAAGCCATCCGCAGCCATCTAAGCGGTCTCATCTCGCCTGCCATGGGCTTCTTCATCTGCGGCTTCATCTGGTTTAATCTCAGCACCCCGGCCAAGGTGCTGGGTTTTGTATGGATGGCTGCCGGCATCACTTACGGGGCCTTTCGCACCCGCGGCTTCCGCTCAGAATTGGTCACTTTCGA
>JBAPYY010000179.1:0-2275 GCA_049284975.1 Occallatibacter sp. | reverse complement strand
CGGTATACATCGTTCTTGGCATACTTTACGAAAGTCTCGTGCATCCCATCACCATCATCTCCACCTTGCCGTCGGCGAGTGTGGGAGCGATGCTCGCGCTTATGCTCTTCAAGATTGATCTCAATGTGATCTCTATCATCGGCATTATTTTGCTTATAGGTATCGTAAAGAAGAATGCGATCATGATGATCGACTTTGCCCTGGTTGCGGAGCGCGAGCAGGGAAAGACCACCACCGAAGCCATTTTTGAAGCCTGCCAGCTTCGCTTCCGGCCCATCCTGATGACGACAATGGCCGCACTGTTTGGCGCGCTGCCACTGGCATTCGGAACTGGAACTGGCTCCGAACTCAGACGCCCTCTCGGAATTACCATCGTCGGCGGATTGATTGTCAGCCAGATGCTGACCCTTTATACCACGCCAGTTGTCTATCTTGCTTTTGATCGGTTGCGTCTCCGTTTCAGTGGTAAACAAGCGACGACCCCATACAATGGGACAGCTGAGACCGCCTGACAATGGCTGGCTTTTTGGAGTGTTCGATATGAAGAATTCGATTATGCAATCACGAAAGCAGTTCGCGGCCGTGTCGGCACTTTTGCTTACTATGCTTTGTGTGATGGCGAATGGATGTAATGTTGGGCCAAGGTATGTGCCGCCTGCGGCGACCGCGCCTCCGGCCTTCAAAGAGGCCTCTGCGCAATTCAAGGAAACCGATGGATGGACTGTTGCGCAACCGCAGGATGCGGCTCTTCGCGGCAAATGGTGGGAGATCTACAATGAACCGGAACTGAATGCGCTCGAAGATCAACTCAACATTGACAACCAGAATATACGCCAGGCCTTCGAGAACTTCATGGAAGCTCGCGCCCTGGTGCGCGAGGCGCGGGCGCAATATTTTCCAACTGCAAGTGTTGGAGGATCTTATACCCGGTCGCGTAGCTCGTCGAACGTCGGGTCCCCAGCGGCTTCAGCCTCGACGGGTGGCCAACAGTCCCAGTTATTCGCTCTCCCGGGAGAGGTTTCGTGGGAGCCGGATCTATGGGGAAAAGTGCGCAACACTGTTCATGCAAGCCAATACCAGGCGCAGCTGAGCGCGGCCGACCTTGAGAATGAGCGGCTGACTGAGCAGGCCAGCCTTGCAGAATACTTCTTTGAGATTCGCGGCCAGGATGCGCTGCAACAGATTCTCAATGACACAGTGGACGCTGACAAAAAAGCGCTCGATGCTGTGCGGGTTGCCTATGACACTGGCGTTGGTGACCAGATCTCCGTTGTCGAAGCGCAGACAACTTACGAGAGCGCTCAATCGGCGGCAATCAATACGGGAATCGCGCGAGCCCAATATGAACATGCTATTGCCATGCTCATCGGCAAGCCAGCATCGGAGTTTTCTATCCCGGTCGAGGCCAGGACGAGCGCGCCGCCGGCCATCCCTTTGGGCTTGCCTTCTCAACTGCTCGAACGGCGACCGGACATCGCTGCAGCCGAGCGGAACATGGCCGCCGCGAATGCTCAGATTCGCGTCGCTTACTCGGCTTATTATCCCGCGCTGACGCTCTCGGCCAGTGGCGGCGCGGAGAGCTCGGCCATCAAAAACCTCCTGACATGGCCCAGCCGTTTCTGGTCCGTTGGCCCATCCGTATCAGAGACAGTTTATGATGGCGGACTGCGCCGTGCGACTGTGAATCAGTACATCGCCACTTACAATGCGGATCTAGCTACCTATCGCCAGTCTGTACTGACGGCATTCCAGCAGGTTGAAGACTATCTGGCAGCGGTTCGCATCTTGTCTCAACAGATCATTCGCCAACAAGAGGCAGTTAATTCCTCGCGTACCTTTCTTAAGCTCGAGCAAGCTCGGTATGATACTGGCATTGATCCGTACATCGACGTTGTAACAGCGCAAACCACATTGCTTGCCAATCAGCAGTCTTTGACCCAGATACAGATCCAGCAGATGACAGCATCCGTTCAACTGATTGAAGCCTTGGGAGGGGGATGGGATCGATCGCAGTTACCCACGCCTGCTCAGGTCACGGAGAAGCCTTCAAAGTCAGAGACTGCCATTCAGCATTAAACTGCCGGCGCAGGAACACGAGATGGACCCGACTAATAAATCAACTTGAGTGAGAACTGAATCTGCCGCGAGGTGCCTGCCGTCTTCGAGATTTCTCCAAAGCCCGATCCGTTGAGAATGTTTGCCGGCAGACCCATGTTCACAATGTTGAAGAGGTTGAAGAATTCTGAGCGGAACTGCAGATCCATGCGTTCGGCCC
>JBAPYY010000178.1:0-13430 GCA_049284975.1 Occallatibacter sp. | reverse complement strand
GGCCTAGCCTGCGAGGGGCGGGTCCAGTCGTGTATGTTGGCAGCAGAGATTGATTGCGAGATTGCTTTTTTATACTTGGAGCAGACGAGACGACTATGCCCACTTTTGCGGCCATTGATATTGGTTCCAACTCATGCAGATTGAAGATTGCCAAGGTTGCGGCGCACCAATTGAAGACGCTGCACGAGGACCGCGAGGTCACACGGCTGGGAGCAAGCGTCTTTGAGTGCGGGCTGGTTTCGCCGGACGCGATGGCGGCGACGCTCCAGGCGCTCAAGAGGTTTCAGCGCGCGGTGCAATCGCATGGGGTGGACCAGATTCGCGTGGTTGCCACTTCGGCCATGCGCGATGCGCGCAATAGAATGGTTTTTCAGGCGATGGTGAAAGCGGAGACGGGCTGGGATCTGGAGATTATTTCCGGCCTGGAAGAAGGCCGGCTGATTCATCTGGGCGTGATGGGGAGCGGCGAGGCTCAAGCCGAATCCAAAGCGGTAGTTAGCGCGACGGGCCGTGTGTTGCTGGTTGACCTGGGTGGCGGGAGTTGCGAGATTACGCTTTCTGAGCGCAAGCGCATTCAGGAGACTATAAGCCTGCCGCTGGGCGCAGTGCGGCTGACGAAAGAGTTTTTGCCGTCCGATCCTGCTCCGGCCGAGGGACTGGAGCGAATGCGGAGGTTGATCGGGCGCGAACTGCGCGTGGCTCACAGCAAAATTCAGCCAGGGAGTGTTTCGCGCGTTATAGGGACCTCAGGTACGGCTGCTGCGCTGAGCGATGCGATTGCGGCAGCGGCGCGAGATGGAAGCGGCAAGGCCGGCAAATCGGGAAAGAAGTCGGCCGGCAAGGCAGTTCAGGCGCTCGCGGTAAGTCAGGCTGTCATGTCTGTGCCAGTGGCTGGGGTTACTCCCACACGCGAGGTGCGCCGTCTAGCCGACAAGCTCGTTCCGATGACGCTGGCCGAGCGTTTGGCTATCGAAGGCATCGGGCCGCGGCGGGCGGAGATTATTGTCGCCGGAACACAGGTTTTCGCCGAACTGCTGGAGAGCTTTGGGCTGCCGGGCTTCAGCTATTCGCCACTGGGGCTACGCGACGGCATTCTTGCTCAGATGCTGGCCGAGCAGGACGCGCGCGCCAGCGCACACCGCGAGTTTGAGCACCAGCGCTGGGAGAGTGTGCTGGCCACGGCGCGGCGCTACGGAGTGGATTTGCGTCACGCCGAGCCGGTGCGCGCCCACGCCGTGCAGTTGTACCGCGAGTTGCAGGCGCTACACGAGCTGCCGCCAGAGTATGAAGGATGGCTGGCGGCCGCCGCAATTTTGCGCGACACCGGCAAGTTCATCAATTACCAAGGCCATCACAGGCACACGCAATATGTTGTTTCAAGTTCGGAAATTTATGGCTTTACGCCGGTGCAGCGGACGCTGGTTTCGGCAATCGCGCGCTACCTGGGCAAGAGCCGTCCTCAGCCGGGCGACCGCGCGCTACGCAATATTCCCTCGAGCGAGCACCAGCACGTGCATCGTGCCGTGGTGCTGTTGCGGCTGGCCGATGCGCTCAACCAGGACCGCGCCAGCGATGTGCTGCGGGTTGCGGTGAAGGTCTATCCCAAGCGCGTTTATCTGGAATTGGAGCCAGGTAAGACGGGCGCGGAGCTGGAGCTTTGGTCGCTGCGCAAAGAGGCGGATTATTTCCTTGAGGTATTCGGGCGCGAACTCTTTTGCACGCTGGCGTAAATGGCGCGGGCGGAGCGTGGATCGATGAGCCACTGAAGCAGCGGTGGATGGCGATCAAGATCGATGCGCGCCACGGAGCCTTTTCTCATGCGGATGGCCGCGCCGCCGTTGCCGCAAATCAGCCGGCCGAGAAACTGGAACAGATTGGGATTGTGCCCCACTGCCAGCACGCCGTCGTATTCGGCATAGCGGGCCAGCATCTGCTGAAAGTCGCCGTAGCTGGCGTCGAGGCCGAGCGCGGGCGAGATTTCAACCTTGGCATCGTAGCCCATCTCTGTGCCGACGAGCTGCGCGGTTTGCAGCGCACGCTTCAGCGGGCTGGAGACGATCACGTCCACTTGCACTTTGAGTGCGCTGAGCGTACGCGCCATCAGAATGCACTGTTCCTTACCTTCTTTGACAAGGGCGCGCTTTTCGTCGAGAAGGGGATTCTCGCGACGAAGTCCAGCACTGGCATGACGCATGAGGAAAAGGTTCATGGGGAACTTATCCGGCGGGCTATAAGTGTCTGCCAGCTCCTAAGTTCTCAATACTAACACGAGTGTAAGTGGCATGAGTATCTATCGGATTGGTGTAATCAGATGTACCAATATGCCGGTCAGACGATGAGATAAGGTTCACAGTCTCACAGTTTCACAGGAAATTGTGGGGGGTAGGGTGAACAGGGACTAGGGACTAGGGACGAGGGACTAGAAAAACATCGCGGCTTGGGTCCGAGTTCATGCTTTGATTGTGCGTCGGGGGATGGATATTTTCTGCAAAGCGCGGCGGTGAAAAGTTGTGATTTGCCAAGCCCCAAAGGCGGGACCTGGGGCACCCGGCACCCGGCTCAACTTAGGCGCGGATGCGCAAGCACCAGGCAGCTTTCTTCGCCGCTGGCAAGAAACGATTGAACGCGCGAGACGGCGTTACGCAGAACAAAATCGGCGCGGGTCGTGGTGCAATTGCCTATACGCAGCCAGATGACTTTGGGAGGGCTGCCAAGGAGAAAGCTTCTTTGCGAGAAATCCGAATCCTTGCTGACGATAGCGAAGCCGTTGGTCAGAGCGTACTGCCAGACTTCAATGTCAGAGGCGCCGCGAAGGCCGCAATCCCGGAGGTGAACCGAGCCAGGGTAAAGATCGGAAAGCGCCAACGCCAGACGCGGCGAGAGATTCTCATCAAGCAGCAGTTTCACAGCGAGACGATCTCGAATCTGCGTTCAGTGTCTGCCGCGAAGGCCAAACAGGCACGAATATCGGCTTCGGTAAGATCGGGAAAGTCGGCTAGGATTTCCTCTTTGCTCATGCCGGCGGCCATGTAGTCCAGAACGTCGTAGACGGTGATGCGCAGGCCGCGAATGCAGGCCTTGCCGCTACGCTTTCCGGGATCAATGGTGATGATCTGCGAGTAGTCCATTTGGCTTCTCCGCCTTCTGTCGCAATGGGTTTAGTATAGGCGCGGCTGGTGATGGGCGCAATCAATTCCCTCAGAGGCTAAAGCCCGTTGTTTATAGGGCATTTTCGGCACGACTGAAGTCGTGCCCTGACACATGGCGGCTGATTGAGGTTCGTGGCTCCCACCCTTCCGCAAAGATCGCGGAAGGATGGGGCACCCGGCATTCTTGCTGAATTCTTTGAATCTCTTGGATCGTATCTGACCACATCTCTGAGCCCCCTTAGAATGATAACTTTGACGGAAAACAAATTGGTGGTGAATCGCAAACGCCACCCACCACCAAATTTGCTGTTTTTCCGCCGAAGGCGGGTACGCCTGGACGGCAAGTCCTACTTTTTCTCTTCCACGTCCACATACTCGGCGTCGATTACGCCGCCGTCTTTCTTCTGTTCGGCGTGAGGCTCGGCACCGGCGCCGTCTGAGGGCGGCGCGCCAGACGCTGCGCTTGCTGCGTTCGCCTTGTAGAGGATCTCGGCGAGTTTGTGGCTGGCAAGGACCAGCTTGTCGTTCTGGGCCTTGAGCTCCTTCGAGGTTGGCGTGCCTTCGAGCAGCTTCTTCGACTCTTCAAGCACTGACTCGACCTCAGCTTTTATCGGTGCGGCTTCAGGGCCCTGCATCTTGTCGCCGGAGTCCTTGAGCATCTTGTCGATGTTATAGACCATGCTATCGAGCGAGTTACGCGCCTCGATCTCCTCACGCTTTTCCTTGTCTTCGGAGGAGTGCGCCTCGGCTTCCTTGGCCATCTTCTCCACCTCTTCCTTGCTGAGGCCGGAACTGGAGGTGATGGTGATGCGCGTGTCCTTGCTGGTGGCCATATCCTTGGCGGTGACGTTGAGGATGCCGTTGGCGTCGATGTCAAAAGTGACTTCGATCTGAGGAACGCCGCGGGGCGCCGGAGGAATGCCGCCGAGCTTGAATTTGCCCAGAGTGCGGTTCAACGCGGCCATGGGCCGTTCGCCCTGAAGCACGTGAACCTCGACCTCGGTTTGCGAATCGGCCGCCGTGGAGAAGGTCTCAGTCTTCTTGGTGGGAATGGTGGTGTTGCGGGGAATCATGGCGGTGGCCACGCCGCCCAGCGTTTCGATGGAGAGAGTGAGCGGTGTTACGTCGAGCAACAGAAGGTCCTTGACTTCGCCGCCCAATACGCCGGCCTGCACAGCCGCGCCAATGGCGACCACTTCGTCGGGGTTGACCCCGCGATGCGGCTCGCGGCCGAACATCTTCTTGACCATCTCCTGGATTTTGGGCATGCGCGTCTGGCCGCCCACGAGGACCACTTCGTCGATGTCTTTGATGGCGACGCCGGCGTCGGCGATGGCCTTCTTGCACGGCTCGAGGGAGCGGTTGAGCAGGTCCTCGACCAACTGCTCGAGTTTGCCGCGCGTCAGTTTGCGGACGAGGTGCTTCGGCCCAGTAGCGTCAGCGGTGACAAAGGGCAAATTGATTTCAGTTTCGATGGTTGTGGACAGCTCGATCTTGGCCTTTTCCGCTGCGTCGCGGAGGCGTTGCAGGGCCATTTCGTTGCCCTTGGAAGCGAGGTCCAGCCCCTGCTCCTGCTTGAACTCGGCAATGAGCCAGTCAACGATGCGCTGGTCAAGATTGTCGCCCCCCAGGTGGGTGTCGCCATTGGTGGATTTGACTTCGATGACGCCTTCGCCAACTTCAAGGATGGAAATGTCGAATGTGCCGCCGCCAAAGTCATAGACGGCGATGGTCTCGTCCTTCTTTTTGTCGAGGCCGTAAGCCAGAGCGGCAGCTGTAGGCTCGTTGACGATGCGCTTCACATCAAGGCCGGCGATCTTGCCCGCGTCCTTGGTGGCCTGGCGCTGTGCGTCGTTGAAGTAGGCCGGAACGGTGATGACCGCCTCGGTAATGGTCTCACCGAGATAAGCTTCGGCGGACTTTTTGAGCTTTTGCAAGATCATGGCCGAGATTTCGGGCGGGGTGTATTCCTTGCCCTGGGCCATAATGCCAACATGGTCGCCCTGCTGCACCACCTTGAAGGGCACCATTTTCATCTCGTCGCTAACTTCGTCGTAGCGGCGGCCCATGAAGCGCTTGATGGAGAAAATGGTGTTCTCCGGATTAGTGATGGCCTGGCGCTTGGCCACCTGGCCCACCAGCCGCTCACCGCTCTTTGAGAAGCCGACAACAGAGGGGGTAGTGCGCGCACCCTCTTCATTTGCAATGACTTTAGGCTCGCCGCCCTCAAGGACCGCGACGCACGAATTGGTGGTACCGAGATCGATGCCGATAATCTTTGCCATAGTTGCAATCCTGCCTTGGGAAGTAGATTCTGACTCTTCCAGAATGCCAGATTGAGTGACTTGTTGTCAACTTTATTTGATGGCAAAGCCATAAACTATTCCGCATAGAGTCCGGATTTGGATGGGAACGGCCGATCCGGGCCTGCTCGGAGAGGTTGGGTAGTGTTTGGTGAATAGAAGGGGTGCGGTCATGGGCCGGCAGAAAAACGGTTCAGGGGCTGAAGCCCGTCATTGTTTTCTTGCGTTTGCGGCACGACTAAAGTCGTGCCCTGACACAGTGCCAATCAAACTGGGATTCACCAAACACTTCTTAGGCCAGGATCAAAACCGGTAGCGGAGTGCCAGTTGAACCAGGCGCGGGGGCATGGCGTTGACTGCCGTGCCGAAGCTGCCGCTGGAGATATTGCCCTCGACGCTGGCTGGTCCAAAGAATTGGGCGTGGTTGAAGATGTTGAAAGCTTCGGCGCGGAATTCGAGTGTCTGAGACTTCTCGATGGGAATTGTCCGCGTGAGCGTGGCGTCGAGATTTTCGAGTCCCGGGCCGGAGAAGAAGCGGCGGCGTGCGTTCCCCATGGTTCCGAGTGGAGGCAGGGTGAGTTGGGAGGCGTCGAAGACCGGCTTGCCGTCTCGGGGATTCAGATTGAGATTGAGGGATTGGCCGCTCCAATCGGGGGTGTCAACGCCGTTGTTGTTGATGCCGTTGGGGATGGTGCCGAGCAGCGACGTGTCGTTGTTGTTTAGCAGTGTGATGGGCAGGCCGGAAGTGAAACGCGCGATTCCGGCAACGGCCCATTCTTCAGTGACGGCGTGGAGCAGTTTGAAGGATTTTGGCGCAGGCAACTGGTACTGAAAGCTGACGACCAGGTTTTGTCGCATATCGAATGCCGAGAGCCCGCGGCTGAGCGTGGGGTTGACGGGATTTACAGGCTCAGGCAGGCCGGCGGATTGATCGATGGATTTCGAGAATGTGTAACTGGCCAGCAGGCTCAGGTCGTGTTCGCGATGGTTGAGCGTCAATTCAAGAGCGTTGTAGCCGGCATTGGCGATGGTGCGCTGCAACTCGACGCTGCCAAAGGCGGGACCGAATTCTGTGCGTGCTGCCTGCTCGTTAAAGGGGCCACAGACGTTTGAGCCGAGGCTGAGACAAAGCGCTGGGTTGGCTGGGTTGGCTTCTTCCAGCGCCAGCAGATGGTGAGAGGCTGCGCCGATGTAAGCAACTGAAGCCAGAGTGGACGCGCCCAATTGCCGTTCGATGCTGAGCATCCAGTGTTCGGCGTAGGGGGTCACGTCGCGCGGGTCCACGGCGGGAATGCCGACCAGCGGCTCAAACTGGCTCCAGTCGACGGTCGTGTTGGGATTGGCGCGGCTGGCGCCGTATGCCACATTTTGCAGCGGGAAGCGCTGGCCTGCATTGGCTCCGGTGGCGGCGACTGTGAAGGGATCGGTAAACAAGGGCGGAGCTGCTGAGGTGTAGGTGTAGCCGTAGGGCGGATTGGCGCTCATGATGCCGGCTGATAGCCCTTCGTATGCGGTATAGAAGATTCCATAGCCGGCGCGGACGCTGGTTTGACCCTCAGGGCCGGTGAGTTTGCGCAGAAACGGTTCAGTGAAGAAGGGCGTCCACGCAATGCCTAAACGCGGAGATACATCGTTGCGCGCGTTGGCAAGGGAGCGGGGTACGCCCGCGTCGCCGGGAAAAACCAACCCCTGGGGCGCGCCGGTAAAGACCTGGGATTGTTCGCCCTTGACCAGCGTTTGCAGCTGGTTGTATTTCTCACTCCACGGGCGGATGCGGTCCAAACGGACGCCGTAGTTTACGGTCAAATGGCTTGAAGCCTTCCAACTATCCTGCACAAAGCCGGCCATATAAAGGTTGCGATTGTAAAAGCTGCGCGCCTGGCCTTGCGTGTAGCTGGACGTCACACCGAGCAGGAAATCGGCAAAGTCAACTCCGGTCTCCGATCCATTGAAGGCAAAGCTGCCGTTGAAGATTACATCGGGGTGGGTGTCAATCTGGTTGACATGGAATTCACCGCCGGCCTTGAAGCCGTGTTTGCCGACGATGCGGCTGAAGGCGTCACTGACCTCGAAGATGTTCTCGGCCTGCACCAGGGCAGTAGTGTCCACGCCGAGGGTGAAGTCGTTGAAGGCGACGTTTTCGATGCCTTCGGTGGAAGGCTTGAGGGGGGCAATGCCATTTCCGCCGTTAAGGCCGGAAGCAAATCCCTGGGATGTGAGCGAGGGACCTACGCCGCCTCTTGGCTGGCCCACCGAGTTGGCGTTGCGCATATAACTCAGATGGAACTCGTTCAGCGTGGACTGGCCGAAGGTGATGGTGTGGCCGAGGCTGCCCAGTTGCGCAAGGCCGTTGGAGGTTGCATCGAAGCCGGGAACGCTGGCTCCTCCCGTGCCGGTGGGGTAGGGATTGTCGAGCGAATAGCCGTCGAGGAAGTAGTAGCCGGTCAGGGTTCCCTTACCGTGAGTCCAGTCCATGCGCACGGCGCCCTTGTCGTCCTGGAGGGTTTCGGCTTGGTTTGCCGTGGCAAAGAGCGCTGCTCCTACATTGGGCTGAGGGATGGATGAGAGCAGGTATTTTGCCGGCGCGGACCAAATGGACGAAGGAATCTGACCGGTGGGAAAGACGGCGGAATAAGGTTCGCCGGCGGTGACCGTCTGGTTCAAAAGCGTGGAGAGTTGAGCGGCCCATGCGTTGCCGTTCACGGCGCCGGTGAGCGGGTTCTGGCTGAAGTCGCCACCTCGTTCAGCGGTGGAAGGAACCGCAATCTCGCCGGTGTCAATGCCTTCGGTGAGCCTTGTTCCCTGGTAGTCGGCAAAGACGGCCACGCTCTTGTGAAATGGCGTACCGCCAACTGTGCCGCCAAACTGATTTTGGCGATATGCTGCACGATCGAGCGAAAAATAGTTTCGCGCATCGAGCGATGTGTTGCGCAGGAATTCGAATGCGGAGCCGTGCAAGTCAACCGTGCCCGACTTGGTGATTACGAGCACCTGTCCTCCGCTGGAGTTGCCGTACTCGGCGTCGAAGTTACTGGTGAGCACACGGAAACTGTCAATCGAATCCAGATTGGGCACGATGGATGTGCCCATGTTCACGTCTTCCTCGGCGTCGCTGCCGTTTACGCGGAAACCATTGGAGGCCTCGCGCTGGCCGCTGATGGAGAGGTTGCCGGGGTTGGCGTTTCCCGAAGGCGGCGTCGAAGCTACGCCGGTCATGATTACGGCTCCGGGCTGCGCCGTATTCACGGGAACGATGCCCGGCTGGACTGCCATCAAATCGGTAAAGCTGCGCCCGTTCAGAGGCACGCTCTCCATTTTTTTCGTGTCCAGAGTCTCGCCCAATTGCGTGCTGGTGGTCTCGGCGGCAAGGGTGTCGGCGGTTACCTCAACCGTCTCCGTGTGCTCGGCAACCACAAGAGTCAGGTCCAGATTGGCGACCGAGGGTTGGGATTCGCCCAGATCGGCCTTGGCGGCAAGGGGAGCAAACCCCTCCGCGATGATTTCGATTTGATAGCTGCCCGGACCCGGTGTTTGGACGAGAAACGCGCCCTGATCATTTGTATTGGTCTTGATGGGGGCCGGGGAATCGTCGCGGCGCACGGAAACATAAGCGTGAGGAATGCGATTGCCGCTTGTGTCATGTACTACGCCGGAAATCGTGAAGGTCGGTGCGGCTAAAACGGGCAAAGCGAAAACAGGGACAAGAGCATTGAGAACCAGGAAAAAAGAAAGTAAGAAGAGCTTCAAGAAACGTACCCCGAACTTCCGAAAAATTTACGTACGAATGAGGTTGAGAGAGAGAACTCTTCGCAAGCCATAAGGCAAACGGAGCGCAATATCCGACAAATTCAGTCCTTATTTAATATACGACCTTTTCAGTCGGCGATCAAGCGAACACAGGAGAAAAACCTCCCGGTCTGCTTTGTCTCGGAAACCGTCACCTGCTAACATCACAGGACCAAAGCAGCTCAGCTACGCCGTTTTGTTACGAATTATTGGAGTCTTATGTACTCTTCGGATCCTCAGGCTGTTGCGTCGACATTCGGGAATTCGCAGCTTTTGACTTGGGACTGGAATCCGACCTGGGATGAACTGCACTGGACCTCCCAACAGGCGGAGATTTATGGCTATTGCGCAAGCGAGATCAACTCTTCCGCCGCGTGGTTTGCAATCGTTCATCCGGACGACGGGGAGAGGGTCCATCTGGCGACGGAACTGGCGCTCGAATCCAAATCGGACTTTCGGGAGCACTTCCGTGTGTTGGCCAAGGATGGGAAGATTCTCTGGATACTTAGCTATGGACAGCTCGCCTTGTTGCCTAACCAATCGGTCCACATGGTGGGTATGAATATGGAAGTCACGGATTGGGTTGAAGCGCTGGCGGCGAGCGAGAATAAATTCAGCGCGACCTTCGAGCAGGCGGCTGTTGGAATCGCCCATGTTGACTCCAATGGAGAGTGGCTGAATGTGAACAGCCGATGCTGCGATATCGTGGGATATACCAAAGAAGAACTGCTCAAGCTGACCGTCTCTCAGCTTACACATCCAGCCGATCTGCACTCGGACCGGGCATTGATTCAACAGCTACTGCGCGGAGGTTGTTCGAGCTATTCCGTGGAGAAACGTTACTACACCAAGAGCAAGCGCGTGGTCTGGGCCAACCTGACGGTATCGCTCGTGCGCAAGAGTGACGGAAGCCCCGACTACTTTATAGCGGTGATTGAAGACACTACATCTCGAATGCGAATCAAAGCTCAGCGAGACGAAATGATCGAGATCCTCGAGGAGCAGGTCCTTGAGCGAACCACAGAGCTTGAGAAGCTCTCGAATACCGATGCGCTCACCGATGTTGCCAATCGCCGCCGCCTTGACGAGCAAGTGGGGATGGAGTGGGACCGCGCGGTGCGCACCAAAAAGCCTATCTCGATCGTAATCATCGACATCGATCACTTCAAGGAGTTGAATGACACGCTGGGCCACGGGCCAGCCGATCGTGCACTCGTCGCTTTTGCAGGCGAGTTGAAGCAGATTGCCCGGCGCCCGGCCGACCTGTGCGCCCGCTATGGAGGCGACGAGTTCGTTCTGGTGCTGCCTGAAACAGATGCCGACGGCGCAATGTGCATCGCGCGACAGGTTCAGATGGCGGCTGACCGTCTCGATCTCTCCAACCCCGGTTCGCCCGTCTCCGCAAAAATGACCGTCACCCAGGGCGTTACCACTGCGTGGCCGGCAAAGAAGGGAAACAGCAGCTACCTAATGCTCCACGCGGATAAGGCGCTCTACCAGTCAAAACAAGCGGGGAGGAATCGCTTCTCCTGGACCGCCTGCCTCGAGACGTCGGTTGACGGCGAATCAAGGGACGCGGTCAGAAGCGCCTGAGCGATGCGTGGCTGAGTTGGGATTGCATTTAGAGCGGTTCCACAATTCACGTGCCCTTTCTGTTATCACGCAGGGTGGCATTTTCTTGATGAAAATGCCACTTGAGGGAGGCGGCTTCGAGGTGCAGCAATTGTGGAACCGCTATAGCGTCTTACAAAGTGTCTTACAGATCTCCTGCTTGTCTTGCGCGTCTTACAGACTGTCTTACAGTCCGGCAGCGCCTGCATCACTGGCAGCCCTGCCCCGCATCATTTAATCTCAAACTTCCACCTCTATGCCCAACGCCGCCGCTCAAGCTCGATACCCGCTGACACAGGGCGTGAACCCGTGGCTGGTGACGCTTTCGGTGATGCTGCCCACGTTTATGGAGGTGTTGGACACGGCGATTGCGTCGGTGGCCTTGCCTTACATTGCCGGAAGCCTGTCGGCGTCGAATTCCGAGGCCACATGGGTGCTGACCAGCTACCTCGTGGCGAACGCGGTGATCTTGCCTGCCTCGAATTGGTTTGCCCGGCGCTGGGGCCGCAAGCGATTTCTACTCATCTGCGTAACCATCTTCACCGTCGCCTCGTTTTTCTGCGGTGCTGCGCCGTCGCTGGGCGTAATCCTGCTGGCCAGGGTAATGCAGGGAGCGGGCGGCGGGGCGCTGCAACCCCTGTCGCAGTCGATTCTGCTGGAAAGCTTTCCTATCCAGAAGCGCTCGATGTCGATGGCGGCCTACGGCCTGGGCATCGTGGTTGCCCCGGTGATTGGGCCGACGCTCGGCGGCTGGCTTACCGATACTTTCAGTTGGCGCTACGCGTTTTATATCAATATCCCGGTGGGCATTCTCGCGTTCTTCATGATTTCGCGCTTCGTCCACGACCCGCCTTACATCAAGAACGCCAAGGTTGGTCCTTTCGACAACATCGGCTTTGGCCTGCTGATGGTGTGGACCGGCGCCTTGCAGATTGTTCTGGACAAGGGGCAGGAAGACGACTGGTTCGGCGCAATGTGGGTGCGCTGGGCCGTGACCGCGCTGGTGGTTGCGCTCATCCTTTGGATCTGGCGCTCGTGGGCTAATCCCAAGGGATTGGTCGACCTGCATGTAATGAAGGACCGCAACTTCCGCACGGGATGCTTTTTGATTGCCATGCTGGGAATGGCCATCTATATAACCATCGCTATTTTGCCGCTTTACTTCCAGGAAGTGATGGGCTACACGGCATTTACGGCAGGGCTCGTGGTTTTTCCGCGCGGCGTCGGATCATTTATCGGCTCGCCGGTGGTTGGCATTCTTGGCTCGCGCATCGACAACCGTAAACTGCTTTGCGCGGGTTTTCTAGGTTTTGGCATCTGCGCCCTGTTCTTTGGCATGGTGAATCTGGATATTGGCCCGTACACGCTGCTGATTCCCATCACTCTGACCGGCTTCGCGTTGAGCTTTGTATTTGTGCCTTTGGCCACCATGGCCACCTCGACCATTCCTCGCGAGGAGATGGGCAACGCGACGGGCGTATTCAATATGCTGCGCAATATCGGCGGCTCAGTGGGGATTTCGATGGCCACCACGGCGCTGATTCGCCGCGCCGCTGTGCATCAAACCGAGATCGGCTCACATCTCGGTTCGTCGAGCATGGTTTTGCAACAGAAGTCGACCGCCATTGCAGGCTATCTCGGCCATCACATCAGCCCGTCCGCAGGCCGGCCCGGTTCTATGGGTTTCATCTACGGCTTGATGGAACAGCAATCGGCGTTGATGGCTTATGTTGATGTCTTCCGCTGGACGGCGCTGCTGGCCTTCTTCTGCGCCGCGGCGGCGTGGCTGTTCAAAAAGCCTGTCAAGCACGCTCCGCTGCCGCCGGGAATGCATTGAGATTGTCTCGACCCTTTGATCGGTCAGCGCGAACGGTAGCTTGAGCCAGAAAATCTCAGGAGATCCTGTCTTTCTCAGTCTCGCTGCGTTCTTTTGACTGCCCGCCAGCCAGCTTCAAAATTTAATTTTTCAGACCGGGGAAATCGGGTGTACGCTCTTTGCGAGCGGATTTCCGGATGGAATTCCGGTCTCTAAATTCCCCGATTCCTTTCTGTCGTCTGCTCCAGATTGATACGGAGGACATTATGGAAACCCCCACTACGCAATTGAAGATTCCTAAGGAATTGCTGACTGCATTCCAAGAGGATGTACGCTTCGTCCCCAACCATCTGCCGGTCGCCGGTTACATCACATTCGACCGGGCAATGCTGCTCTCAATCCTTCGAACCCAGGATCCAGCCGCGAGAGATCGCATGATCGTAGCGCTGGAAAAGCTCGATCCCCAATGGGAACTCGTCTTTGTGGCCCCAGTTGAGGAGAGAACCGCCGCTGGTAATTGAGCTCGCAACTTGAGGGTGATTGCAATGAAGGAAATTTTAGACCCGCCATTCATGCGCAATGTCGGTCTGCTGGTGACTTATCATTGCCAGGCGGCCTGCGACCACTGTGTAATTCGCGCCGGACCTGACCGGCACGAAGAAGTGGCCCTGGAGGATGCTCGCGTCTGGATTCGCGAGATCGCCGCCTACCGGGATCGGTATGTGTGCGTTCTCTCCCTTACCGGGGGCGAGCCCTTCTCCAACC